>JASHQV010000047.1 GCA_030038955.1 Solirubrobacteraceae bacterium | reverse complement strand
GCCCGTCAGCCGCCAGTCGATCGGCACGCTAAACGCGATGCGGAGGCCTCCGAAGTACTCATCCAGCTGCCGGCGCGCGGCAGTGAGGGACGTCCGCGATGCCTTCAGGGTACGCGGCGAGATGCTATCCGCGAGGTCGTCGAGTACCGCATCGGCGGGCTCGTTGGGGAGCCCGACTCGGACGACGCCGACGGTTGTTGCCGCCAGCAGGATCCGGCCGAGAGGCGTGTCGTGCTGTTCGGCCGCGACGTCGATCAGTCCCTCAGCATCGGCTCGGAGCACAAACCGCTCTCTGGCGGCTTCGTACTCGGGGAGAGTGATGGTCTTCATATCCCGTAGACGTGCGAATCGCCTGGGGCGTGAGGCCTAACGCAAGCGGCAAGGAGTTCCTGCTAGCGCGCAGGCGACTGCCACAGCATCTGGCGTCGTCCTCACGCGGCAACTTACGGGTCGATCTCACGCGCCGGGCGGCTCGGGCGTCTTCAACACGCCCCCTGCCCCAACCGGCGACAGACCCCAAACGAGGTTCGAAACGATGCGTGACGAGATCCGGGAGCCCGTGTACGACGATCTGTTACGACCCGAACCGCGTACTCGACGGGCCATGGGCCGCACGGACGAGTCGACTGTGTTGCAACTGCTCGGCGGCAGTCACAGCCGGGACGCGTGGGTCTTGCGTGACTTCCTGACGCGCAGCGTCGTGCAATACACCTGGATACCGGTCGACACTGATGCACACGCGCGGAACGAGTTCGGACTCGATCTCCCGGCCAGTCGTCTGCCAGTTGTACGATTTCCCAACGGGGTTGAGCTGATCCAACCGACGCTGCAGCAGGTCGCTGAGCGGCTCGGCTGGATTGCTCGGCCGCGGTGCACGGAATACGATCTCTCGATCTATGGTGCTGGTCCGGCCGGTCTCTCGGCAGCGCTCTATGCCGCCTCAGAGGGCCTCAAGGTCGTGCTCGTGGAGCGGGACGCGGTCGGTGGGCAAGCCGGTTCAAGTTCGCTGATCGAGAATTACCTCGGCTTCTCCCAAGGGATCCGCGGGGCCGAGCTCGCGGAGCGTGCTCGCCAGCAAGCCGTCGCTTTCGGGGCGGAGATCCTCCTTCTTCGCGAGGGCATCAAGGCCCGCTTCGACGGTGGCCGGATCTACGTCGATCTCGCGGACGGCGGCGTACTCGTGGCACGCGCGAGCATTTGTGCCACCGGGGTCGAGTGGCGCCGGCTCGGTTTGGATGACGAACACCGCTTGCTCGGAGCCGGCTTGTACTACGGAGCCGGGGCCAGTGAGGCACCGATGTGCGGCGGCGAGCATGTCTATGTCGTCGGAGGCGCGAACTCGGCCGGCCAGGCCGCCATCCATCTCGCTCAGCACGCCATCCAAGTCACCATGCTCGTGCGCGGACTCCGACTCTCAGAGACTATGTCTGACTACCTGCGTTCGCGGATCGAGGAGCATCCGCGCATCCGGGTGCTGCTCGGCCACCGCATCGTTCGACTGCTCGGTGCGGACCAGTTAGAGGGGGTCGTCGTCGAAGACGTCGCGGGCAACCGCACAACGAGGGATACGTCTCGGGTCTTCGTCTGCATCGGTGGTGCCCCAGATACCGACTGGGCCGCTGATACCCCGGTGCTGCGCGACCGGCTCGGTTTCATGGTGACAGGCCACGACATCCCGGATTCGGCGCTGCGCGAGCGGTGGCCGCTGGTTCGAGCACCTTTCCATCTCGAGTCGACCGTGCCGGGGGTCTTCGCCGCCGGAGATGTCCGCTTCAACTCAGTCAAGCGGGTCGCATCGGCGGTCGGCGAGGGTGCGATGGCAGTCACATTCGTTCACCGATATCTCACCGAGACGCCGGCTTGATGCCGATCGCCTGCGCTATCTCTCCGTCGAGGAGATGAAGTCACTGGGACGTGAGGCCAGCTTCGGCAGTGGTCTTGGTGAGTAGGCCGTTCCATAGCGCTTGGAACTGCTGAATGAACAGCGCGCGCAGGCGTAGCGACTGGGCGCTACCGGTCATCAGGATCGTCCGATCGCGGGCCGCGAGCCCGAGTGTGTATATCTCCACCTGAACGCTGGACGAGTCCGGCTTGACGATCACTATCAGGCTGAAACGGTGGCGCTGCGTCATAGGTTCGAACCTCGCAGAGCTCGGGGAACTGAGCGGCGAGGTCCATCAGGCCAGCGGCCGCGTCGTGCATGTAGGAGCGATACGCGTCGAGGCTGCACGACTCGCAAGAGATCTCCGTGCTGAGGAGCTCGGCGCCGTGCGAGACTGGATTGGTCATCACGAAACGCACCCGCCCTCTTGGCCGAGGCGTTCAAGCGTGCTGCGGTATTCGCTGGCGAGTCGCGACAGCGATCCGCCGGAGATCATCACCTCGTTCGCTCCTACCAAGCGCTCCTCTAGCCAGGGACGGAAGCTGTCGGCGAGAGACGATGATCTCGTCGAGCGACGCGTTTCGTCGCGGGTGAACCTGACGACCGCTTCGAGCTGCGCCGAGATGCCGGCTAACTCGCGGCGGTCGTTGCGGGCCTCGATGAGAACGCTCCGTCACCAGC
>JASHQV010000440.1 GCA_030038955.1 Solirubrobacteraceae bacterium | reverse complement strand
CGGCCGTGTGGGCTCGCTCCCAGGCGACCTGCTCGGTTGCAGCCGCCGCTGAGAGCTGCTTGAGCCTGTCGGCAAAGCCGGCGTCCGGAGGCGCCATCTTGTGCGCCCGCATCGCCTCTGCCCATCCGGCGCTGGCGTGCCGGACGAGCCGCATCACGTGGGCTCGCTCGCGGTCGAGATCGTCGCTGAAAGTCATTACTAGATGTCGTCTCCTTTATTCAAGCCTTGCTCCTCTGCCGAGCGTTGCTCCTCTGCTGGCGCTCCGCGGGCGGCTGGTTCTCCGGCGACCGGTGAGGCGCGCACGTCGCCCAAGTCGGGTTCTTCGGGTCGCTCGGCGGCGGACGTCGGAGGCGCGACAGTCGGAGCCGGCTCGGCCATGCCCACCGGCTCACCGCTCCAGAAGTCCTCGGCGCTCGGACTGCCCGCCCGCGCCGACGAGCCGATGCGCCCATCCCGGTAGCCGGCGTCGAGGATCTGCTCGAGGTCGGAGCGCTTGATCCGGACTCGCCGCCCGACCCGGACCGCGGGTAGCGAGCCCTGATCGATCCAGTTGCGCACGGTCTGCTGGTTTAGCTTGAGCCACGCGGCCACCTCTGCGACAGTGAGGAACGTTTCGTCTCTTTCGGCACTCATTCGCGCAAATTTTACAATTGAGTTGAAATCATTCTCAATGAGTAGCGTAGACTAACGATCTCTTCGGACGGAAATCTCTGAGCTTCAGGCCACGGCGAGGTGGACACGGACTCGAGCAGGAGCAAACGGCGGGACAGCCACGACGTCAGCAATGTCGTGCCGTTTCCGCGGGACTGGATCGGACCGTCTGAGCAGCTCGTGCCACTCGGTACCCGTGGTGAGGGCGCAACTGACGGACCCGAGCAGTGCGGACGAGTGCTCGGGCCAGATGCCTTCTGGGGCGAGAGCGCCGCAGCGCTCCATGAAGCGATCGAGGCACCACCCGAGCCACTCGACGAGCCGACTGTCAGCTCACGCTCGGAGCCCGGCCGCCGATCCTTCGACCGCGTGCGATTCTCGTATTCCGGCCACGAGCGGCTGGGACGTGCTGGACCTGCGTTGCCCCGCGTCGCGCTCTGCTTGCTGCTCGCCGCTGCGATCGGACTGGCGACGAGGTCGAGTGCGATCTCCGGCGTGGCTCACCTCCGGACCCGCCCGGCTGCGCAGCTGCGTACGGGTCTGGCGCCGGTTGCGGGCGTCGATACAGACGCTCAGGCGAAGTTCTCGAGAAGTGAGCTGGCACGCATATTTGAACGGGTCGACCGTCGGCCACCTGCCCATCGTCGTCGTGTGGGGGCGATCGGGCTTGCGAGGCGGGAGCGAGCGCACGGCGACTCGCGAGCGCACGGCGACTCGCGAGCGCACGGCGACTCTGATGTGAGCGATGCCGCGCTGGCTCCGGGGTCGCCAACCGCGTCCGGCGCAGCTGCTTCCAACACTGCGGATTCCACTGCCGGCTCGGCTAGCACCACCACCGACAGCGCTGCAGCCAGCACGTATGAGCCGGCAAGCAGCTCTGGCGCGAGCGCCGCCGACGCCTCTGCGTGGGGGCCCGTCGGCGCCGGCGCGCCCTTTGGGCCGGGCGAGATGGAGTCCAGCAGTGGCTGACCCCGTCACCGGGCCACGGCGCCTGTCTGCGTGTCCGAGCCGATTCCCCGTTCCCTGCCTAAGACCCGTCAGCGCTTTGCTTGCACTGTGCTTCGACCCGGAGACGAACCGATGAGACGGCTCCTCAGCCACCTCCGCGCCAACGCCGTGGCCTACCTCGCCCTGTTCGTCGCCATGGGCGGGACAGGGTATGCGGCCACCAACCTCCCACCCCACAGCGTCGGCGACCGCCAGCTGCGCAACAACTCGATCGACCCCGACAAGCTGAACCCTCGCTACATCCGTGGGAGCGTCCGGATCTGGGCAAGCGTCAGCGCGAGCGGGAAGGTGGTTGCTGGAGGACGCGGGGTGAAGATCGTTCCACAAGGTGACATTCCCGGTGACTACCTCATCTCGCCTGCCTCCAGATCGAGTACCGCGATTCCTCGTCGCTGTGCGGCCATCGCCAGCGTCGATGACACGTCCTCGGAGCCGGGGTACGCCAACGCCGAAGTTGTTGTGCTCTCGCCTCGGCAGTCGCCACGCTGGCAGATCGTCGTCGACACATACGAGTTCCCGGACGCCGAGGCATCGCTGCCATTCGACTTTGCCGTGGTGTGCTGAGCAGTGACCGACGATAAGGTCAGATCAACCCTTCTGCTTCTTGCTGCCGCGGTTGCGGTTCTCGCTGTGCTGGCTCCTACAGCCCGAGCGGGTGTCTTGTACTTGAAGTCGTGTTCGGCCTATGGAGACAATGCGACGGGTGCCTGGAGCGGAAGCTCGAAGGGCTCGAAGATGAGCACCGATGATGCCTGTGGCGAAGGTGGATCGCTGCGTCTGATCGCGAGTGGAGGTGCGGCCAAGAGCGACTATGCGCAGTGGGCCACCATCTCCCCGCCAACGGTGTTGATAACGGACGTCGACATAACTTCAGGCAACGTTCTCGTCAATCCGCACTACAAATCAGTTGGTTATGGTGCTGAATACATTTGGAGCGGACGCTCAGAAAAGATCCACGACACAGGCACAAGGTGCTGCGGTGGGATGGACTATGGAACAGGCATCAGCAGACACTTAGGTACGCCAACACGTTGGTTCCTGATCAAGATCACGTGTAGAACCTCTAGGTGTGGCGCAGTCTCAGGGCAGGCCCTGGATGTGAAAGGTGTAAAGCTGACTGCCGTTGACGACACTGCCCCAACGATCATTCCAGATGAAACGAGCACGAACATCGCAAACGTGGCTGGCAGGTGGGTGCGGGGCAGTTGGGATGCGTCCTTCAGTGCGCAGTCAGCCGATGGCGTGTGCCGGACGAGCGTGAGCGTCGACGGAGTCG
>JASHQV010000439.1 GCA_030038955.1 Solirubrobacteraceae bacterium | reverse complement strand
GCGCGCGTCGCCTGCCGCACCGCGGCGTCGGCCGGCGCCGCGGCCGTGCTGTGCCTGGCGTTCCCGGTGCACCCGCCGGGACGACCTGAGAAGTCCAGGCTCGCCGAGCTTGATGCCGTGTCCGTGCCGGTGCTGGTCGTCCAGGGCGAACACGACCCGTTCGGGATGCCGCCGCCGGCCCCCGAACGGACGGTCGTGCGCGTCCCCGGCGATCATTCGCTGCGCAGCACCGCCCCGGTCCGGGCGGCGGTGGCAGCGTGGCTCGCCTCGCTTTCGGCTACGACTTCGGCATGACCACGCTCGGGTTCGTCGCGCTGCTCGCTGCCGGCGTGCTCGCCGGGCTCGTCGGCAGCGCCGGCGGGATCACCTCGCTCGTGTCCTATCCGGCGCTGCTCGCCGCGGGTCTATCGCCGTTTGCGGCCAACCTCGCCAACAACGTCTCGCTGGTCGCCTGCTGGCCGGGTTCGGCGGCGGGCTCCCAGCCGGAGCTGCGGGGCCGGCGTGCGTGGCTGCTGCGCTGGTCGCTGGTCGCCGTTGTCGGTGGCGCCGCCGGCGCCGTGCTGCTGCTGTCGACCTCGCCCGGCGTGTTCGCGCACGTGGTGCCGTTCCTGGTCGCGTCGGGAGCGCTGGCGCTGCTGTTCGAGCCTCGGCTGACCGCCTGGCGCCGCCGCCGCGCCGGCGCCGGCAGCCGGTTCGCGCTGCCCGGCCTGCTGTGCGCGCTGACGCTCTACAACGGCTACTTCGGCGCCGGCGCCGGCGTGATGACGCTGGCGTTGATGCTCGTGTTCGTCGACTCGCACGTGCCGACCGCGAACGCGCTCAAGAACATGCTGATCGGCTCCGCCCAGATCGTCTCGGCAGTGATCTTCGCGCTCAGCGGCTCGGTCCACTGGTCCGCCGTGCTGCCGCTCGGCGTGGGGATGCTGATCGGCAGCAACCTCGGTCCGCGCATCACCCGCCGCCTGTCGCCCGCGCTGCTGCGCTGGCTCGTCGGCCTGCTGGGGATCGCCCTGGCGGTCCAGCTGCTGGTCAATCCTGGCTGGTGAATCGCAGCAGCCCGGCCGTGCGCGCCCACTGCACCGTGCGCAGCAGCGTCTCGCGAGCGGGCGTGTACACCAGCCCGAGCTCGCGCTCGGCCCGGGACCCGTCGTAACGGTGGCCGTGCAGCAGCGTGCGCACCATCTCGCGGCACACCGGCGGGCGCTTGCCGCGCAGGCGGAACGCATACTCCGCGGCGGTCGCGCCGGCTGTGGCCAGCGGCCGCGGCAGCAGCCGCGGCCGCCGCTCAACGCCGGCGACCTCAGCCGCCAGCGCCAGCGCCTCGGTGATCGACAGCCGGATCCCCGACAGCAGGTAGCGCTCGCCGCTGGCACCGCGCTCGGCCGCCAGCAGGTGCCCGGCGACGCAGTCGTCGATGTCGACGAGGCTAACGTACGTGTCGACGAACAGCCTCAGGCGACCATCGAGGAACGCCAGCAGGAACCTGCCGGTGCCGCCGGAGCGCCCCGGCCCCTGCACCGATGAGGGATTGACCAGCACCAGGTCCTGACCGCGCTCGCGCGCCGCTGCGAGCGCGCTCCGCTCGCCGTACGTCTTGCTGCGCTCGTAGTCGGACAGGTACCAGCCGCGATGCGGCGTCCACTCGCTCGCCACGACGCCCGGCGCCTCGCCGATCGTCGCCGCCGACGAGGTGTGCACGAGCCGCCGCACGCCAGCTCGCGCGGCGGCCCGGACGGCGGTCGCGGCGCCCTCGATGTTGGCGCGCAGCATCGGTCGCGTGTCCACCAGGCAGAAGCCGTTGACGCCGGCGACGTTGAACGCGAGCTCGCAGCCCTCCATCGCCGCGGTCAGCGCCGGCCCGTCGAAGATCTCGCCGCGTCTGACCTCCAGGCCCTGCTCTGCCAGCGTCGCCGCGCTCGCCTCCGAGCGCGCCAGCGCCACCACCTCGTCGCCGCGCTGCACCAGCGCGCGCACCAGCGCGGTGCCGATCACGCCGGTGCCGCCGGCCACGAACACGCGCGCCATCTAGCTGGCCTCGGTCAACGCCTCAGGCCCTCAGGGCGTCCGCCGAGCGAACCAGGTAGCCAATCCCCGACCAGGCGCTGATCACCGCCGCGACGATCATCGCCCACTGGTCCAGGTAGGCGCCGCCGATCACCACGTCGGGACGCATCGTCGCCAGCGCAATCGCGACGAACTGAACAGTCGCCTTCCACTTACCAGCGATCGAGGTCTCGAAGCTGACGCCGCCCGCGGTCACCGCCGCCCGCAGCCCGAGGATCATCAGCTCGCGACCGATGATCACGAGCGCGATCCAGGGCGATACGTGGTGGACTGCGAGCAGCCCGATCAGCGCCGTCGACACCAGCAGCTTGTCGGCGGTCGTATCGAGGAACGCGCCGAGCGTGGTCGTCAGCTTCCAGCGCCGCGCCAGCCTCCCGTCGAGGAAGTCGGTCGCCGCCGCCAGCAGGAACACGACCGTCGCAGCGCTCCACGCGTGGGCAAGCATCAGCGCCAGCACGGCGGGCGACGCGAGGATCCGCGCGCCGGTCCCGAGCGCCAGCAGTCGAGGCGATCTCAGCGTGTCGATCGTGCCGGCCTCCATGGCCGGAGAGTACCTGTCGCGGGGTCGGCAGCGACCAACTAGATGCTTACGCGCCGTGACGGCGCCGGTGTTCACGCACGCGCGTCCGGGTCGCGCATCGATCTGAGCAAGCGGCGCGCCGTCGTGCAGGACCGGTTGTGAGAAACAGCCGTCCGCACCCGTCCGCTCGGCAGATGCCCCAGCCGTCGCGACCGATCTCGGAGAGCATCGTGGCGAGGGCGAGCGCACCGCTGGTGGCGATCCATTCGTGCAGCGGCGCATCGTCGGTGCTGTCGAGGTGCAGGTGCCAGCGTGTGCCGTCGTGAGCGGTCAGCCGCGGCCGGTGCCCGTAGGCGAACAGGAGGTCGTTGATCGCCCGCGCCGCGTCGTCGTCGCTGTCAGCTGCGCACACAGCGAACAGCTGCCCGACGACGTCGATCAGCGCCGGAAGCTCGTCAGGCGCGACTGCCGGATCGGGCTCGCCGTGGTCTCGGAGTACCAGCTCCACCGCGGTCGCGGTCGGTTCGACCTTTGCTGGCGGCCCGATTGCGTTGATCAGCGCGACCGTGCGGGCCAGCACGGCCGACGGCCCGAAATGAACTTCAGAAGCGGCTCGCACGGCAGTACCTCTCGCTGTAGTGTAACGGTTCATCAGGATAAACCGTTACATCGCCGAACAGGGCTCAGCGCTGGTCCGCTATCTCCTCGGCGCCTGCGCCGTGCGCGTCGCCAGCGAGGGGGTGGCGATCGCACTGGTGCTCGCGGTCCGGGCGACCGGCGCCGGCTCCACCCGCGAGGGACTGTTCGTCGCCGCGTGGTCAGGCCCGAGCCTGCTCAGTGGCGTGCTCGTCGGCCACGGGCTCGACCGCACCCCGCACCCGAGACGCTTCCTCGGCATCGCGGGCCTTGTCGCGGCGGCCGCACTCGGGCTTGACGCGACGCTGGTCGGTCATCTGCCGACCGTCGTCCTGATCGCGGCCACCACGTTGGGGGGAGCGGCTGTGCCGCTGTTCACGGGTGGGATCAGCTCGATGCTTCCCGGTCTCGTGAAGCCGCCGGCGCTCGGAGCCGCTCAGGCACTTGACTCAGCGACCTACAGCGTGTCGGGAATTGCCGGCCCGGCGCTCGTCGCACTGCTGGCGGCCGCGTTCTCGCCACGGATCGCGCTCGCGGTGCCCGCGCTGGCGGTCGTCTCCGGCGCGCTGTTGCTTCCACTGGAGCGCCAGCCGGAGCGCACCCGATCACGGATCCCGCACGTGTCGCTGACCGCGACCCTCGCGGCCCTCGGCCACACTCGACAGCTGCTGGCAGCGACGGTGGCGAGCACGCTGGCGGCGTTCGGGTGGGGCGGCCTGGAGATCGGAGCGGTTGCGATCGCCGCGCTGACGGGCTCGGCGCATCTCGCCGGCCTGTACCTCGCGGTCCTGGCTGCCGCGGCGCTCGTTGCCGCACTCACCCTCGCCCGCTACCCGCTCCGCCACCCGGATCGGGCGATCCCGCTGTCCCTGCTGGTGATGACTGGCGGCGGGCTGGTGATCGCCGGTGCTGCGGCGCCGATGCTCTGCATGGCCGGCTTTGCGCTGTTCGGCGTGGGCGACGGGGTGCTGCTTCCGGCTGTCCTCGCGGTCCGCTCGCGCGACGCGCCCCCCACGATGACCGCAGCGGTGTTCACGACCGCGGCTAGCCTGAAGACCGCCGCAAGCGCCGTCGGAGCACCGGTCGCGGGCCTTGCTCTCGCCCTGCTCGGCAGTCGCGGCCTGTTCTACGCACTCGCGGCGACGCAGCTGCTGGCCGCCGCGACAACCGTGATCAGCAAGCGCCAAGCAGAGCGTCCAGTCCGTGGAGAGATGCCCGCGCCGGCGGCTACACGAAGCCGAGCGCCGTGAACGCGCGGTCGCAGATCTGGCGGATCACGGCCCGCTTGTGAGCGTTGCAAGCCGCCACGACGGGAGTCAGCACGGATGGCCAGCGGCTGTCGCAGCGCGCTTGCGGGCAAGGACTCAGCGCCGGCGGAGCCATTCCGCGAGCAGCGGGTCGGTGAGCCACGCGGCGCGCCCGTCGCGAGCGAGATGCGCCTGGTTGACGAGACGTCGCGCCGCGGCGTCGAGCGTTCCGCGGCTGAGCTGATGCTCTGCGGCGAGTGCACGGCTCGTTGGCGCGCGGCCGTCGGCGACCCCGGCAAGTAGCACGCGTTCGGGTCGGGAGAGCTGCTGCCAGAGCGCTTGGTGCGCCTGCTCGGTGCGCGTGATCGCGTCGTCGATGACCTCGTCCGCGAGCGCCGGGGTCGGGTGCGCACCCGTGATCAGGCGGTCCGAGAGCAGGTAGGCGAGCAGCATCGTCCGCTGCGGGTGACCGTGGGCGAACGCAACCAGCTCGGCGAGTGCTTCTCCAGGGTCGAGCTGCTCGCCCCGGAAGCGTTCGAGCAGACCTCCCTGGGTCTCCTCGGGCGGGAGCGGGCCGAGCGTGAGCGGGTCGGCTTGCGCGAACAGCGGTCGTTCGCGCTGTTCGAACAGCTCACGGATCATCGACGGCTCGGAGCCTGCGTATACGTAGCAGGCGGCGTCGCCGTGATACTGGATGCGGGATCTCAGCAGGCCATCGAGGTCTTTGCGGGCGACGAGCAGGTCTTGGAACTCGTCGAGCACGACCAACGTTGGCGTCTGATCCTGGCGCCAGAGCCGCAACGGCAGATCGAGCAGTTGCACGATGACCGTCTCCGCGGCCTCGTGGTCAGGTGCCCGCGGGCGTGGCGCGACCGAGACGGAGGCCGCGCCCGCCGACAGCGTGATTCCGAGGCGGCTGAGGAGCCCGGCCAGGTGCGAGCGGACCCACCCGGCGTCGAGGCCGGCGTAGGCGGCCGCGAGTCGCCTGGCGGCGTCGGCAAGATCGGTCACACGCGACAGATCGACATGCGCGGTCCTCCAGCCCGTGCGCTGCAGACACCGCGCGTGCGCGAGCAGCAAGCTCGTCTTGCCGTATCGGCGCGGTGCGACCAGACGCACGTTGACACGGTCCGCGGCGCGACGTGCGAGCAACCGGAGCTCGTCCTCGCGATCGATCAGCAGATCCGGTGGGACCGGCCCTTCGAATGGGAACGGAGTCCCTTGCCTGCTGATCGGTTCAGTCATTTAATACCAGATGGTATAGATTTTCCGAACCATATCGTCCGCGGGTCGAAATTCGTTGGACTGTCCAACGAATTTCGACCCGCGACAGACCTAGATCCGTTGCCGACGGGGCAATGCAGCCCGCATCACGCGCGGGACTCTGCCCGGCGCCGATCAGAGCAGATCCAGCGCCAGCTGGCGGGCGGTGTCCGCGTCGTCGGCTTCGAGCGCGGCCGCGGCTGCCGCCTGAGCGTCCCGGAGCGAGACGTCGCGCAGCGCCTGCTTGAGCTCCGGGATCAGGCCCGGCGCCATGCTCAGCTCGGTCACGCCGAGGCCCGCCAGCAGCACCGCCGAGGGGATGTCGCCCGCCATCTCGCCGCACACCCCGACCCAGCAGCGCCGGTCAGCGGCGGTGGCGGCGCCGTCGACGATCAGCTTGACGAGCCGCAGCACCGCCGGTTGCGGGGGGGCAGCGAGCGCCGCCAGGCGGGCGTTGCCCCGCTCGGCGGCGAGCGTGTACTGCGTCAGGTCGTTGGTCCCCAGCGAGAAGAAGTCAACGGTCGTCGCGAACCGGTCCGCCATCACCGCCGCCGCCGGCACCTCGAGCGTCAGCCCGAGCTCGACCGGCACTGTCACTGCCAGCTCTGCACGGGCCTCTTCGAACAGCCGCCGAACCGTCACGAACTCGGCGAGCGTCGCGACCATCGGCACCATCAGCTTGACCGGGTGCGCCGCCGCCGACCGCAGCGTCGCGCGCAGCTGCGTCCGCAGCAGCTCGGGCTGCGCGAGCCCCACGCGAACGCCGCGGACGCCGAGAAACGGATTGGCCTCCGGCGGCATCGGCAAGCCGGGCAGCGGCTTGTCGGCGCCCGCGTCGAGCGTGCGGACGATCAGCGGCCGGCCGTCGAGCACGCGCGCGATCTCCAGCAGCGTCGCCGCCTGCTCGTCCTCGCCCGGCAGCTCCGGTCGCTCCAGGAACATGAACTCGGTGCGCAGCAGCCCCACGCCTTCGGCACCGAGCTCGACCGCGCGCGCGGCGTCTTCGAGGCCACCGATGTTGGCCATCACCTCGATCCGCTCACCGCTCGCGAGCGTCGCGTCGATGTGCGTCCGGGCGAGCGCGACGGCGGCCCGCTGGCGGCGGCGCTCGCGACGGCTCACGGCCTCCCCGACGAGCTGCTCGGACGGCGCCACGACCACCCGTCCGGCGTCGCCGTCGACCAGCACCGTGGTCCCGTCGGCGATCGCCAGCGCCTGCCGGCCGAGTCCGACGACCGCTGGGATGCCGAGCGACCGCGCGATGATCGCGGCGTGCGCGGTGACCGAGCCGCGCGCCGAGGCGATCGCGAGCACCCGCTCGGGCTCGAGGCGGGCGGCCTGTGCGGGCGTCAGCTCGTCAGCGATCACGACACCGGACGGGGCGGCTGCGACCGCGGCGGTCCCGGTGATCGCGGCGACCAGCCTGGCGCCGACTTCGAGCACGTCGACGGCGCGCTCGGCCAGCAGCGGCTCAGGCAGCCCGCGGTAGACCGCCGCCACCTGCTGGGCGGCGTCGAAGCTGGCGCGCTCGGCGGTGGCACCGGCGGCGATCGCGCTCCGCGCCGGGTCGAGCAACGCCTCGTCGTCGAGCAGCGCCAGGTGTGCGCCGAGAATCTCCGCGTCGCGCGTGCCGGCGCGCGCCGCCAGCTGATCGCGCTCGGCGACGAGCGCGGTGCGAACCTGCGCCAGTCCCTGTTGCAGCCGCGCCAGCTCGTCCTCCGTCGCTCCCGCCGGCCGGTCCGGGGGCGGTTTCGTGGGACCATCGCCGAGCTGGTGGGCGGCGCCGGCGGCGACGCCAGCCGAGGCGGCGACGCCGGTCAGCGTCGACCCGGGAGGGGGCGGGGGGG
>JASHQV010000438.1 GCA_030038955.1 Solirubrobacteraceae bacterium | reverse complement strand
ACGCCCGAGCTGCGCGAGTTCTACCGCCTCGAGCAGCTGTGGGGCGAGGCGCCGGCGCTGGCGATGGCGGCGCGGTAGCTGCCGGCGGGGCGGTCGGCCTGGTGCGGCTGGCGGACGTCCTGGTGCCGGCGTCTCAGGCGCCCGCGAGGAACAGACCCAGCCACAGCGCCGCTGCAAGCTGCAGTGGCCGATCCGTCAGCAGCAGGCGCTCGGGCGCCTTCCCCTCGCCCCGGTCCGCGAGCGTCAGGTAGCGGATCAGCGCCGCCGCGAACGGCATCAAGCTGAGCCCGCGCAGGCTCACGGCGCCCGCTCCGCTCTGGATCGCCCAGACCGCGTAGGCGATCAGCGCGGCGCCGCAGGCGACGCACCCGATCCGGCGCAGAGCCTGGGGATCGTAGCTGCGCAGCACCGCGTGCTGATTGCGGGCGGCCGCATCGATCACGCTGGTGTAGCGCTTGCCGGCGGCCACCACCAGCGCCGCCAGCGCCACCACGGCTACCAACCACGGCGAGATCGGGATCCCGGTGGCGGCTCCGCCGGCCAGCGTCCGCAACAGGAAGCAGCCGGCGACCGTGCTCAGGTCGGCCAGCGGCACGCGGCTCGCCCAGCCGGTGTGGATCAGGTTGAGGGAGGCGTACAGCAGCGCGACGATCAGCAGCCGCAGATCGACGACGGCGGCGCTGATCAGCGCCACGAACAGGCACCCTCCGGCGGCGATCATCGCCTCGGCGGGCTCGATCGTCCCCGCCGCGATGGGATGCAGGCGCCTGACCGGATCGCTGCGGTCCTCGTCGAGGTCGACGACGTCGTCGATCAGGTAGACGGCGCTCGACAGCAGGCACAGGATCATCAGCGCCAGCGCTGCGCGTCCGGCTACAACCGTGTGGCCCAGCGCCGCGGCGGCCGCTGGGATCGCCAGCACCAGCAGGTTCTTGCTCCACTCGCGGCAGCGGAGCGCGCGCACCCAGGCGCGGGCGTCTGCGACGGCGAGCGGGGCACTGACGGTCGAGGCTTGCGGCATCGGCAGGCCATTTCTGCGTGCGTGCCAAATCGCCTGCCCGGCGCAACGAGCATCCCGCGATGCAAGGCTCGACAGGCGGTCAGGCGTGCTGCAGCGTTCGCGCGTCGGCTGGTCGGCCCGAGCGCGCGTCAGGCGCGCTGCAGGGCCGCGCCGCTCACATCGCCTCGAGCAGCTCCGGCGCGACCTGCTTCTTGCGGCTCATCACATCGGGCAGGTCGATCACGCTGTCGGTGGCCTCCTTGCCGAACGCGCGCGCCACCGGCGCGACGTCGCCGGCCACGAGCAGCTGCGTGTTCTGATCGAGCACGTCGGTGATCATCAGCGCGAACACGTGCAGCTGCTGCTTGCTGCGCTCCTCCTCCATCGCCTCCAGCAGCTCGTCCTTGCGGTCCATCAGCGACTGACCGACGACCTCCACCTGGGCGATCCGGATCGGCTGCCCGGCGGCCGTCTGGTAGCTCTTGGCGTCTCGGGTGATGATCTCCTCCGCCGTCAGCCCGGAGACGTCGGCGGTTGCCTCGAACATCTCGCGCCCGAACTCGCGGGCGTCGAGGTCGAGGACCCGCTCGAGGTAGGCGACTACCGCCCGATCGCGTTCGGTCGCGGTCGGGGAGTTGAGGATCACGGTGTCGGACACGACCGCGCCGAGCAGCGTCTTCGCGGTGGCGCTGCTCGGCTCCATTCCGTTCTGGCGGAATCGCTCGACGACCAGCGTCGAGGTGGATCCAACTGGGTCGAACGTTGCCAGCACCGGCACGTGCGTCTCGATCGAGCCGACGTGATGGTGGTCCAAGATCTCGACGATCTCCGCCTGCTCGACGCCGGTCACGCTCTGAGACTGCTCGGCGTGGTCGACCAGCAGCACCCGCCGCCGGGGTGGATCGACGAGATCGGAGCGGGTGATCAGCCCAATCGGCCGGCGCCGGCTGTCGATCACGACGGCCGCTCCGTAGTGGACTTCCCGGACCTGCTCGGACACATCGCTGATCAGCTCGTCGGCCTCGCAGACCAACGGGTCGGCCTCCATCAGAGCCCGGCACGGCACCGCCAGCGTGATCATCCGGCCCGACACGTAGCTGTCGAGCGGCGAGACGATCATCGCCGTCCCGTGCTTCTCGGCCAGCGACACGGTCTTCGCGTCCGGGCGTGAGTCGTTGGACAGCACCAGCAAGCCCGCGCCAAGCTCGATGCACAGGCGCTGCGCGTCCGTGCGATCGCCGACTACGACGACATCGCCCTCGGAAACGGCGCTGCCGGTCTCGGCGTCCATCGAGTGCACCCACACGCGCCCGGACAGCTGGCGGTTATCGCCCGTGATCAGCTCCCCGTCGAGCACCTCGCGGACGGCTTCGACGTAGGTGGCCTCGCGCAGCGCCGAGCTCTGCCGGCTCTCGCGGATGTAGCTGCGCGCGAGCGCGCGACTCGTCACCACGCCGACCAGCGCGCCTTCGTCGCCGATCACCGGAACCACGTCGAGATTGGCCTGCGACATCGCCAGCCCGGCCTGCCGGACCGGCTCCTCGGCGTCGATGCTGGGAAACTCGGTCTCCATCACGTCGGTCGCCCGCAGGAGCACGTGCGGCAGCAGCTCGGGCTCGGGGCTGTGGCTCTGCTCCAGCACCCAGCGCGTCTGGGCGTTGATGTTGCTGAGGCGCACCGGGATCCAGTCGAGCTTGGGATCGAGTCGGCGCTTCAGCTCGGCGTAGCCGATCGCGGAGGCGATCGCGTCGGTGTCGGGGTTGCGGTGGCCGGTGACGTAGACGGTTGGCACTGATTGCCATTATCCAGCAGCCGCCGCGGGATGTGCGGTGATCGTGGCAGGATCTAGCTGTTCGATGACCGAGGCGCTGATCATCGTCGACTTCCAGCGTGATTTCACGCCGCCGGATGGCGCGCTCGCAGTCCCGCACGGCGACGAGATCGCCGCACGCCTGAACGAGCTCGCCCGCGATCCGCGCTACCGGCCAGTGGTCGCCACTCGGGACTGGCATCCACCGGACCACACGTCGTTCCGCCGCTACGGCGGGCCGTGGCCGCCGCACTGTGTCAGCGACACCGACGGGGCGCAGCTGCACCCTGCGCTCGAGCTCGCGTCGCTCGACGCGATCATCGACAAGGGCCAGCGTCGCGACACAGACGGCTACTCCGCATTCGAGAGCGAACAGCTCGAGTGCCTGCTGCGCACGCGGGGCGTCACCGCGGTCACCGTCGTCGGGCTGGCGACCGACTACTGCGTGCTGAACACGGCCCGCGACGCGCTCGCAAGAGGGTTCGCGGTCACGATCGACACCTCCGCCACCCGCGCCGTAGACGCCTCGCCCGGCGACGGCGCCCGCGCGCTCGACGAGCTGCGCAGCCTCGGTGCCAGGATCACGGATCTCAGCCGGCACGACGCCGACTGACGGTCACGATTCGGCGATCGCCGCTGCGGTCAGCGACGTCTCGAAGGAGTGCGTCGCGTAGGGGTGTCGTTGCAGCGGTCGATTAGCCTGTATCTCGACGCAAGCATCTGCACGCCGCCGCAGGCAACCGGCGCCCGCGGCGATGGAAGTCAGGAATGCCCGCTGCGCGTGAACGCTCAGGCGGTCGCGAGCAGGCTCAGGCTTGCCACGACGTTCATATCTCCCAGGAAATAGGCCGGGACTGACCACTCGAGCGAAACGCCTGCGTCCTGCGGCTTGGCGTCGATCAGCTCCTGCAGCCAGACGAGGAGATCGTTCGCGCTTACGACAGAGCGCTTGCCGGATGTGTCGTCGGGCTGTTGATCTGGCATCGGTGACCTGGAAGTGACGTTTGAGACTAGCGTCAGAGTAGCAACCCATTTCTGGGCAATGGGAGTGCTTGGCTGGTCGCGAACGTCCCAGTCGTGCAGTCAGCTGTGGATGGACCGTCAGGCGGCGCCCGCAGCCAGCTCGGCTCAATCGAGCGTACGGCGGGTGCGGTGCTCGCGCAGGGGACGCGCGGGAGCTACTGACCGCGCTCAAGGTCGGCGAGCTTCGGCCGCTTGCCCAGGCCTCCCCGATCGGCTGCCCGGGCGGCTGTCACCGCTCGGGCGGCGCAGGATCGTGGCAGCCGACGCACGCCTCCGTCTGTACGGTGGACGCCGTGATTGCCCGGCTCGCGAGGTCGCTCGGGCCCCTGGGCGAGCGCAACTATCGGCTGCTCCTCGTAGGGCAGGCGAGCTCGTTCATCGGCGACGGCATGGTGCCGGTCGCGATCTCGTTCGCGGTCCTGCGGCTGACGGGATCGGTCGCGGACGTCGGTATCGCGATGACCGCACACTACGCACCGCTGGCGTGCTTCTTGATCGTCGGCGGTGTGTTCGCCGATCGGTTGCCGCGTCGGCTGGTGATGGTGACCGCGGACTTGGTGCGCTTTGCAAGTCAGGGACTCCTCGCCGCGCTGCTGCTATCCGACAGCGCGCACTTGTCGGAGCTATTGCTGCTGCAGGCGGTGCACGGGACTGCTACCGCATTCTTCAATCCCGCGGTAACGGGCCTCGTGTCCGAGACGGTAAGCCGTCGAGAGCTTCAGCAGGCAAACGCGCTGCGGCTGGGCGCGCAATCGCTCGGCAACGTGGTCGGGCCAGCGATCGCGGGAGTGCTGGTCGCGGCGATCCAGGCCGGGGCCGCGATCGCCGCTGACGCCGGTACGTTCGCGATCAGCGCAGCGTGTCTGTCAGCTCTGTCGCCGACGTCAACCAGACCCGCCCAGGCGGAGAGCTTCTTGCGGGAGCTGCGCGCGGGGTGGAGCGAGTTTCGCTCGCGGCGGTGGCTGATCAGCGCGAACGTGGTGGCCGCGCTGGTAAACGCTTTGGTGTTCGCGCCGTTCATGGTCGTTGGCCCAGCGATCGCCAGGGCACACTTGGGGGGCTCGGGAGCATGGGGCCTGATCCTCGCGTTCTTCGGTCTCGGAGCGATCGGCGGTGGGCTGCTGTCGCTCCGCGTGCGCCCACGGCGCCCGCTGCTGGTCTCGCTGCTGCTTGTTGGGCTGTTCGCGATTCCGCTCGCACTACTCGCATTGCACGCCCAACCGCTGTTGGTCGCCCTCGCCGCGGTCTTCGCCGGAGGACAGCTGACGCTCGTGAACACCCTTTGGGAGACGACACTGCAGCGACTCGTGCCGACGGAGCTGCTCTCCAGAGTCGTCGCCTATGACTGGCTGTTCGCGCTCGCGTTCACGCCGATTGGGTACACGCTAGCCGGCGTACTCGCAGGATCAGTGCTTGGTCTCGACACAACGCTCTGGCTCGCGGTCACGGTCGCGGTCGCCCTCGCCGTGGCTGTGCCGT
>JASHQV010000437.1 GCA_030038955.1 Solirubrobacteraceae bacterium | reverse complement strand
CCCGAAGGCATCTTCCTGCCGCCGGACTTCCCCTACTACCGGCAGGTGTCGCGCGAAGCGATGGCGATCTTGCGGCGCCGAGTCGAGGCCGTCGAGGTGGTCGGGCTCGACGAGGCGTACCTGGATCTCACGGGGCTGGCCTCGGGCGGCAGGCCGGCCACCCGGGAGGAGCTTGCTCCGGGCGCTCCGGGTGCCGGGATCGCCTCGACCGAGGAGCTGGGTTCCTGGGAGGGTCCGGTCGAGGCGATGCGCGAGACCGTCCGGGAGCTCGCCGCCAGCCTCGGTCTTGCGGCCTCCGTCGGGATCGGGCCCAACAAGCTCGTGGCGAAGGTCGCCTCGGCCGCCGAGAAGCCGCGCGGCTTCGTGGTTCTCAGCCGGCGCGCAGCGCGCGAGCGGTTCGCGGGCTCGCCGTGCGGGCTGGTCCCCGGAATCGGCCCCCGCACCGTCGAGCGCCTGACCGCGGCGGGGATCGATACGATCGGGCAGCTCGCCGGCAGCCCGGTCGAGCGTCTTGCCGACGTGTTCGGCGCTCGTGGCGCGGCGCACCTGCAGCGGCTCGCGCGCTTCGAGCACGACAGCGCGGTGGGCGAGCTGCGCAAGGTCGTCTCGGAATCGAGGGAGACGACGTTCGACTCCGACATCGCCGACCGCGAGCGGCTCGAGCAGATCCTCGAGCGGCTGGTGGCCGATCTCTGCCAGACGCTCGAGCGTCAGGACCGGCGGGGGAGGACGATCGGGATCAAGATCCGTCTCGACGACTTCACCACCCACACTCGGGCGCGCACGCTGAGCGTCCCCGTGAACCGGGCCGAGCAGGTCGGGCCGGTCGCGCGTGCGCTGCTGCGCCGGTTCGCCGCGCCTCGGCCCGTGCGGCTGCTGGGGGTGCGGGTGGCCGGGCTCGAGCAGCTCTCGCCCGAGGGTCGAGGCCAGCTGGCGCTGGCGATCTGAGGCCGGCGCCCGACCGAGCCAGTGGCTCGCGTCAGCGCCGGCGCTGCTCGCGGAGTGGCGGGCGCGTCAGTACAGCGCGGCGGCGAGGCGGCGCCGTGCGTCCCGCGCCAGCGGATCCTCGACGCCGAGCTCGTCGAGGATGCCGACGACGATCCGGCGTACATCCTCCTTGGCGCCATCAGCGCTGGACAACGCATTCAGCAGCCCGTCCAGTGCGGCTTCGCTATCGCCACGATCGAGCGCCGCGAACGCCTGCTCCAGCCCGTCCACCGGAAGCTCGCCTGCGGCCAACGCGCGCTCGAGCTTGATCCGGGCAGCGAGACCGTCGGCGGCGAAGTTTCCGGGAACCTGGGCGAGTAGCCGCAGCGCCTCGTCTTCGTCGCCGCGGGAGCGCAGGATCCGTGCCAGCGGCACGACCGCGTCGGCGCGGGCCGGCTCGAGCTCTGCGGCGCGGCGTAGCGACGCCTCGTCGCCCGCGGCCACCAGCGCGTCGACTTCGGAGGGAAGCAGCGAGTCGAGGAAGCGCTCGACGACCTGCGGCGGCTGGGCGCCGACGAACTCCGACGCGACGACACCATCCTTGAACGCCTTGACCGCGGGGATGCCCTGGATCCCGAAGCTGCGGGCGAGCCCCTGGTTGGAGTCGACGTCGATCTTCGCGAGCTCGAGCTTTCCCGCGCGCTGTGCGACTGCGCGCTCCAGGACCGGCCCGAGCTGACGGCACGGGGGGCACCACTCGGCCCAGAAGTCGACCACCACCGGCAGCTGCCGCGAGCGCTCGATGACCTGGGACTGGAACGTGACTTCGGTGACGTCCATGCAGTTGATGGTAGCTGCCGATCCGCGCCGAATCCTCTACAAAGACGGGGATGGATCGGCAGCTCACGATCTCCTCGGGCGGGGCCGAGCTGGCGGTCGAGGCGTCCGGCCAGGGAGCCCCGGTCGTGCTGCTGCACGGGCTTACCGCCACGCGCCGCTACGTGGTGATGGGCTCTCGCTCGCTGGAGCGCTCGGGCCACCGGGTGATCGCCTACGACGCCCGTGGGCATGGTCACTCCTCGCCGGCTGCCACGCCAGACGCGTACACGTACGTCGAGCTCGTGGCCGACCTCGGGTCGGTGATGGACGCGCTCGAAGTCGAGCGGGCGGTGCTGGCCGGCGCCTCGATGGGCGCGCACACGGCGCTCGCCTACGCGTTGCAGGCACCCGAGCGGGTGGTGGGATTGGTAGTCATAACGCCCGCATACGACGGGGAGGACGTCGACGACAAGGCTCGGCTCGCGTGGTGGGACTCGCTCGCGGTGGGGCTGCGCGACGGAGGCATCGAAGGCTTCGTGCGTGCCTACGGGCAGGGCAGCGCCGATCCGCGCTGGGCCGGCACGGTGGTCGAGGTGATCCGGCAGCGCCTCGGCCAGCACGAGCATCTCGACGCGGTGGCGGACGCGCTCGCGGTGGTGCCGCGAGCGCGTCCGTTCCCGGGCCTGGCGGACCTGGCGGCGATCGACGTGCCGACCGTCGTGGTCGCCTCCGGCGACGTCGCCGATCCGCTGCACCCGCAGGCGGTCGGCGAGGCGTACGCCGCCGCGATCCCGGGGGCGCGACTCGTCACCGACCAGCCCGGGAAGTCACCCGTCGCCTGGCAGGGGAGCCAGCTCTCGCGGCTGATCGCCGGGGTGGCCGCGCGGAACGGCTGAGTGCGGCCGCCCGCCTACCGCGGGCCGTGCCGGTGTGACCGTTCGCGCTACCGCGCGGACGCGTCCGGAGCGAGGCGGCCATGGGCGTCGAGCGGGGCGCCGGCGGCGATCGCCGGCTGATACTCGTCGAGGAAGAGCCTGGCCAGCAGCTGCTGGCGCGAACCGACGCCGAGCTTCTCGTACAGGCTGCGCACGTGATCGTGCACGGTGTGGGGAGAGACGACCAGGGTGGTGGCGATCTCGGCGCTGGTGAGGCCCCGGGCGAGCAGTCGTGCGATCTCGGCCTCTCGCGCCGTGACGCCGTGCAACTCGAGCCGCAGCGGCGCGACCTGCGGCCCTGTCGCCCGCTCGATCACGACCGCCACACGTCCGCTCGAGGCTCCGTCCGGGCGCGATCCGTGCAGCGTGATCCAGCCGCGCGCACCCGGGACGACGACCGAGCGTGCTTCGGACTTGGCGAGGGCGCGCAGGTGCGCGGCAAGCCCGAGCACCGCGAACGGCGGACGCTCGGGTGCATCGCCGCCCTCGCCCGACAGCTCCGCGATCAGCTCGCGTGTGGGCGGCGTCACGAGTTCGACGGCATCGTCCGCGCCCAGCAAGATCATGCCCGGCGCATCCGGGCCGGTGCCGGTCCGTGCGGCATCGGCGCGCAGCGAGCTGCGGATCGCTCGTGCGATCGGCGCGAGGACGCGCGCCAGCGTCCTCGCGTCGCTCTCGCTGAACGGCGCGCGGTGCTCGCGGCGAGCGATGTGCACGGCCCCCCACGGCCGCCCGCGGATCACGAACGCAGCACGCAGCTCGTGCGGAATCCCGGCCGGCGCGAGGAGCTCACGGAAGCGCGGGCTGCGTGCAAGCCGACCGCGCGTCGCGAGGTCAAGCCGCCCAACCGGCACCCGCCGGCTGGCTAGCTCGGCGAAGCCGTTGACGTCCGGCGTGAAGTACTCGCTGCGCACGAGCAGGGCGCCCGCCGCGGCAGCGCCGGCCGCCGTGAACACTCCCTCGGTGATCAGTTCGACCGGCGCGCCGGAAGTGATCAGCCCGGTGGAAGGATCGAGCGTGTGCCAGCAGCAGGCGTCATTCTGAATCCCGCGGCGCAGGCGCGGACCGAGCTCGGCGAACAGTTGCTCGCGTGGCAGCGCCCGGGACGCGAGCCACTCGAGCTCCGCCGTGATCCTCTCGTCCGACCATGTCCCCGGCGACACCCGGCAATTGTCGCAGGCAGAAAAGACCCCCGGCGTGGGGGATGGTGGCCGCGGCGGGAGCGCGCAAGCCTGCAGTCCCGACCAAGGCAATCGAAGGGAGCTCACATGACCAGCGACACGCAACCGGCGATCCGTCCGATCGCCCACGGCCCCCAAGAGGGTGAAGCGACCTGGTTCCTCGGCGCGCTCGTGATCGCTAAGGCCGACACGGTCAGCACCGGCGGGCGCGTGGCGGTGCTCGAGCACCGGGCGCCTCGCGGCGCGGGTTCCCCGCTGCACATCCATCGCCGTGAGGACGAGTGGTTCTACGTGCTCGAGGGACAGCTGACGTTCTGGGTCGACGGCGACCTGATCGTCGCCGACGCCGGCACATTCGTGTACGGGCCGCGCTCGATCCCGCACACGTTCTCGGTCAGCTCGGACGAGGCCCACTTCCTACTCGTCACCGAGCCCGCCGGTTTCGATGCGTTCGTGCGCGAGGTCGGCATGCCCGCCGAGCGCCGCCAGATCCCACCGCCCACGAGTGCGCCCCCGGACGTGGAGCGCCTGACGCGGATCGCCGCCGGCTACGGCATCGAGATCATTGGTCCGCCCGGCATTCCGGCGTGACCGTGCGTGCGCCGGGTGCGGGTCGTCACGGGCTGGGCCCGTGACGACCCGCCACCGATCAGAAGATCCTGACCGCGACCTCGGCAGGCGCGTCGAGCAGCTCGTTCAGCTCCGGGTCGAGCCTCACCAGCGTCAGCGAAGCGCCGGCCATGTCGAGCGAGGTGCAGTACTCGCCGACGTAGCTGCGGGTCACGTTGACGCCGCGGTCGGCCAGCTGCTGGTGCGCACGACCGAACAGGATGTAGAGCTCCGAGATCGGTGTGCCGCCGAGCCCGTTGATCATCAGCGCGACGTCGTCGCCGGAGCTGTATGGGAGATCGGTGACCACCGCCTCGAGCAGCTCGTCGACGATTGCGTTGGCGCCCGCGAGCTTCTCACGGCGCCGGCCTGGCTCGCCGTGGATGCCGACGCCCATCTCCATCTCGTCCTCGCCGAGCTCGAACAGCGGCGAGCCCTTCGCCGGCGGTGTGCAGGAGGTGAGCGCCATGCCCATCGTCCGCGTCACCGAGTTGACGCGCTCCCCGAGCGTGACCAGCTCCTCGAGCGAGGCGCCTCGCTCCGAGGCCGCGCCGACTGCCTTGATCACGAAGAAGTTGCCGGCCACGCCGCGGCGCCCGACCGTGTAGGTCGAGTCCTTCACCGCGACGTCGTCGTCGACGATGATCGTCGCGATCTTGATGTCCTCGGCCTCCGCGAGCTCACGGCCCATCTCGAAGGCCATGCGGTCGCCGGTGTAGTTGTTGATGATGTGCAGCACGCCCTTCGGGCTGGCGAGCAGCTTCGTGGTCTCGTACACGTAGTCGGACGGAGGCGCGGCGAACACATCGCCGGGGCAGGCGGCATCGAGCATGCCCTTGCCGACCGCCATCACGTGCGCGGGCTCGTGCCCCGAGCCGGATCCCTGGATGATCGAGACCTTGTCGTCTCGCGGCGCGTCGGCGCGCATGATCAGGTTGTAGTCCGGTATGTACCGCAGCTTCCCGGGGTTGGCGAGCTCGATCCCCTTGAGCATCTCCGGCACGTACTGCTGTGGGTCATTCACGAACTTCTTCACGCCATCTCTCCTCTCATTGACCTCCGTTGCCACTCGCTCGCGTCAAGGTCGTCCCGACCCCTGCTCGCCGACCGTGAAGCGCTCGAGTCCCTACAGCCCGCGCTCGATCACGTGAGCTCGAGCTCGTCCTGCTGCCACGTCTTGCTGACGGCTTCGAACATCACCGCGACCGCGATCGCGCCCGCATCGACGGAGTCTTTGCTGCGCTCACCGGTGTAGGCGGCTCGTCCACGCTCGGCCAGCATCCCGTTCGTCGCTTCCGCGGCATCGCGCGCCTTCGCGGCGGCGCGCTCGAGGGCCTTTCCGGCGCCCTCGGAGAGTCCCGCCTCGAATTCATCGACCGCGGGAATCAGCGCATCCAGCAGCGTCTTGTTGCCGACGTCCGAGTTGCCACGCTGCTTGACGCCCTCGATCGCGGCCCGCAGCGCCGTGACCACGTCGGGACCGGTGGGATCGGGCTTGTCGCCCAGCGCGCCGCCGGCGCGCAGGAACGCCGTCCCCCAGATCGGCCCCGACGTCCCGCCGATCCGCTTGCTGAGGATCAGCGCCGTCTTCTTCAGCAGCCCGGCGATGTCGGTGTACTCCATCGATTCCCAGTCGCCGAGGACGATCTCGAAGCCCCTGGCGAGCGAGTAGCCGAAGTCCCCATCGCCGACCACCGCGTCCAGCTCGCAGAAGTACGTCTCGTTGTCCAGCGCCGTCTGGGCGATCACCCGGACGGTCGTCTCGGCGCGGACCAGTGCCGTGTCGGTCATACGGTCTCCTCCTCCGGTATAGGTAGGGTCCGGCACGCATCGAGATCGGCGAGCGTGACCAGGTTCCCGGGCTTGACGCCGGCGCGATCGGCGAGCACCCGTGCCGGCTGCCCAGGGTCGCCG
>JASHQV010000436.1 GCA_030038955.1 Solirubrobacteraceae bacterium | reverse complement strand
AATGTGACCGTGCAATGCCAGTGCTGGCTGGTGACGCTCGATCACGGCGCGGACCGCCTTCGAGCCGACCGAGATGATCTCTACCTGCCCGCCGCGAACGATCGGCTTAAGATTCTCGTCCAGGTTCGCGGCACGGTCGAGGCTGGTCCCGTAGGGTGGCGCATGGAAGTTGAAGACCGCGCGCTCCGGGTTGGTCATGTCGCTGAGGTGCTCTTCGAGGTGCGGCTCAAGCTCTTCCTCGGGCAGCTCGCGCGGCGTCTTCCACGGCGACGGGTGGGTCCATCCGCACGAGTACATCTCAAAGCCCTCGCCGAGCTCGACGACGATATCCTCTGGATCGACCGCCACAGGTGAATCGGCGATCACCTCGCGCAGCGATTCATCATCGTCGTTGCCGATCATCACGAACAGCTTGATGTCGGTGCCCGCCAGCCGCTCCTCCGCGATCCGCATCCAGCGGGCGATGCTCTCCCGCATGACGTCGAGGAAGATGTTCTCCACCGCCACCGAGCCCGAGCGCATCGCCGCGAGCTCGGACTCATCGACGCGGTAGGGATAGAAGCCAATGTCGCGGATGCGCTTCTCTACGGCAGGCAGCTGCTCCTCATCGAAGGGCTCCTTGCCATTGACCTCCTCGGCGAGGAAGCCATTGCCTGTGTCGATGATCGGTACGACAGCCTTGCCGGTGATGTCACCGCCCATCACGAGCACGTCAGCGCGATAGAACTTGCCGGCGTTGATGAATTTCTTCCACAGCAGGTCGGAGCCATGCACATCCGATGCGTAATAGAGCGTGCTGGTCATCGTGCAACCTCCTCAGGAACGTCGTACCAGCGAACGCGTCGGCCAGCGACCGCCCGTGTCTTCCAGGACATTGACTTGGGCTCCTGCTTCATTCGAGTCAGCAGCGTCGTGATCCTGGCGCTCACCAGCTCGTGCACCGCCGCGTCCGGAGTCAGCTCGCGTAGCAGCGAGCGCGTCTTCTCGAGGTTGTCGAAAACGGTGGTGTAGAGCCCCCAGTCGTGCGCGCAGAGGTCCACCAGGTAATTGGTGTTGAGCTGGCCCTGTGTATCGCTGGTTCCAAGCTCGTGGCCCAAGAGCAGCATGGTCGCGTCACCTACATCCTTCTGATTGAGCTCGGCGATCTGCAGCTTGGTGAGCAGCAGATCGGCGGCCGGCAGAGTCAGCGGCTCGAGCTCCAGCCGCTTTCTGAAGCTGAGCTTGTGGGACATGTTGAAAACATCCAGAAAGATGTCGATCTGATACCCGTGCTCCGGGTGGTGGAACAGCAGACGCTGCGCGCCATGCCGGGCGTTGAAACCACGATCGCCCTCGTATCCCTTCTCCTCCAGAAAAGTTCTCAGCTTGCGCGACTGTTTCTCATGTGCGACTAGGTCAAGATCTGGGTAGTTGCGGCCGAGCGCCTCACGTGCCTGGACGGATGTGCGCAACCAGATTGCGACGCCCCCGATGAGCCGCACGGGGAGGCCGGTGGCGGCCGCCGCCTCCACGAGGCGACGGCCCTCATCCGGCATCGGGAGCGATTCGCTCACTCGGGCGGGATCTCCGTGAAGACGCGCGACAAGGAGATTCCCTGTGAGCGCCGATGGATTGCCATGCCGACGTACCAAACCACCGCTATCAGCGGAACCGCCGCGGACTCGATCATCGGCTTGAACGAGAAGGAACCACCGAACCCGGTGCTGAATGCCGCCCAGATGCAAAACGCCCATGCGGCCAGACTGACGGCTGCGATCAGGGTGATTGCGGGGACACCGAGGATCGTCTTCCGTGCCCATGCAGGCGCCTGAGCGTGGAGCTCAGGTTTATGCCAAGGCAGGATCATCGCTGCGAATGACGCGATCACGAACCCCAATCCCAACACCCAGATGATGCTGAGCAGCCAGGCACCGAGGTTTGAGTAGATATTGAGAACGTTGAGCAGTTCGATCACACAGGCAATGAACACGGTCGCCACGACCGGCGTATGCCAGCGGTCAGAGACCTCAGTCAGCTTCTCCGGCGCGAGTCGATCGAATGACCAGGCGAACGCATTACGGGTGCCGAGCAAGAAGCCCGCCGGCGTCCACCAGATCACGGTCAGGATGAACGTCAAAACCAACCAGATCCTAACCACCTGTCCGACCGGCAGGAACTTTACCAGCTGCGGTATGTAAGGCGCGAACGGGAGCGTCACGTGTGAGGCGCCACTGCCGAATCCCAGGAACACGAGCGAGCCGAAGAACTTGAAGCCGAAGAACTTGTAGATCACCAACGCGAGGACGCAGTAGCCAATCACCGACGCGACCATCGCGCCAAGGATTGACGTTGTCGCGGTGCGGCGCACGTTCTTGATCTCTCCGGCGAAGTAGCCGGTCCACTGGAAGCCCGTATAGACGTTGAAGGCGTAGACCATCGCGTAAATCGTCGCGCCCCAGCTAATGCCGCCGGCGGTGCTGAACCCGAGGGAGTGGGCCTTGCTCATGATGCCGGCGTAAGAGAGCGTCTTGGCGCTTGTGTTCCACGTGTGGATGAATCCAGCGTGGCTGGCGACGGCAAGCCCTATCGCGAGCACGAACACGCCGATCCAGACGATCAGAAAGCTGATGGCCATGAAACGCGCCATCACTCGCACCCCGCGGATGGCGAGCAGTGCGTAGACGACCGTCAACCCAGTGATGATCAGGAAGATCTCTAGGTTGCCGGGGTCATTGATCCACTTCCCGCTGATACCGGCGACGTACCCGAGAGCAGGCATTAGAACTTTCGGGATCAACGCAAAGTTGAATGCAACCCACGTCAGGAACACGTATGTGAGCCCGACGTTCGCCACGAATCCGAGGAACGGATGCAGCGTCCGCGAGACCCACACGTAGTCTCCTCCGGATCGTGGCATCAGCACCGTGAAGTACAAGTACACTAATCCGAAGCATGTGACGAGCGGCGCTGCCAATAGGAACGACACGAACAGATTGGCACGTGGCCAGAACTGCGGGGCGAATGCCATGACGTCCATGAACCCGATCGGGACGAGCACGGCCGAGAAGACCAGATTGAATGCATCGAATGGCGTCAGTTCACGCACAAGCCCCGTGGCGTTACGCACGAACAGTGTCGGCTTTGGTGCAGTTTCGGTCGCCATCTATGATCTCCTGGAAGGCTTGTGACTGGACATCGGTTGACTCATCTCCTCTCTGTTGGGCGTCCTATGGGCGGCTTGCGCCCCTACTCACTTGCCGCGTTCAGCTCCAGCTAGGTGAGGCTTCCGTTTCGTGCCGCGTCGACTAACCGCGCGGCTCGTTCACGATCGACCGGATTCCACGTATATCCGTCGACCTTCAGATCGCTGCCAACGATGCAGCCGTCAGCGATCTCCAAGTACTCCGCGATGGTGTCCGCGCGGGCACCGGTGTTCAGCAGAACCGGGACATCAGCAGGAACCGCTTCACGCACCTCCTCGAGCACCGCACGGCCGGGCTCGGCTCCGGCCATGGGGCCTGAGACGAGGATCGCGTCCGCCAAGCTCGAGACAACTGCCGACCTTGCCGCATCGGCCGGGCCACGGCGTCCGATCGGCGAAGCGAATTCAGGCGTAATGTTCATCATCACCGCGATCTGGTCGGCGTTGAGTCGTCGCCGTTCTCGCAAGACGTGAGCTGCCTCACCCTGCCAGAGGCCCATGTCAGACTCCCAGGCGCCAGTGAGAACCTCGCGCATGAAACTCGCGCCCGTGGCCACCGCGACCGCCAGTGCGCAGCATGCGTCCCACAGAAAGTCGACCCCAAATGGCCGGTCGCGAGGTGCGCATTCTGTCACCACGCGCGTCATCACCGCCGCGGACTCGAGCCCGGCACGGAGCTCGTAGGGACGGTCGCCTTCGTTGCAGAATAGAAAGGCGTCGAAGCCAACGCTGAGCAGCACCTCCAAGTCGCGCTGCACATCGCTGATCAGCCCGTCTACGCCACGGTTGGCATCGTACTGGGGAGTGCCGGGCAGCGGCGGTAGGTGGACCATTGCGATCAACGGCTTGGGCTGGCCGAACAGACGCCGGAAGCGGTCACTCATGACTCCTCCAATGAATCGACAACGACAACTTCCACGCCTGACTTGCGAGCCATCTGCACGACGTGGTTGCTGGACTCGGCATTGGTGATGAGTACGTCTATCGCCTCCAGTGGGGCCACTGAGCCGAGGCATACGCGATCAAGCTTGGTGGAGTCCGCAAGGACCACACAGCGTGACGCCGTCTGCATGGCGGCGCGCTTCACGCGTGCGTCGTCGAGGTTGTATTCAGTCAGGCCCTTCTCAGGGTGAATGCCACCTATCCCGAGAAACAGCACGTCACAGTTGAGCTGCTCAAACGTTCGCTCGGCAAAGTCGCCGATCAGACTCAGCTCGCCAGGACGAACGATGCCGCCGGTCAGGATAACGCGCATGTTCGGCTCGTTTGCGAGCTCGAGCGCTACCGGGATGCTCGGTGTCACCAGGGTCAGCCCGCCGCGCCCGCGCAGGCAGCGTGCTAGCTCCAGCGTAGTGCTGCCGACGTCGAGGATCGCCGTCTCGCCGTACTCGATGTACTGCGCGGCAGCGGCGGCGATCGCGGCTTTGGCCGCCTGCGCTTCGGTTGAGCGCATCGCCAGCGGCGGCTCGTAACTGCGGCTGAGCGTCGAGATCGCGCCACCGCGGATACGCCGCGCGATCCCTTCGGACTCCAGCGTCTCCAGGTCGCGCCGGATCGTCATCTCAGAGACGGCAAATTCCGCGGCCAGGTCTGCGACTGCCGCCTCACCCCGCTCCACGAGCAGAGCCTGGATGGCGCGTCGCCTTGCACGGTTGGTCATGAGCAAAAGATACACAAATCTGTTCGCTCCGAACTCTTTTGTGCGCCATATTGCCGATTAAAGGCTCACGGACTTGTTCTGGATCATGACCACACCCGGCTCAGAGACGCGCGGCAAAGACCGACGGATGCCTAGCAGCGCGGGGCTGACGCGCTGGGATCGAGCAGCAGCTCGCCGAGGTCAATGCGCAGGCGAACTGCCCGCCGAGAAGCCCATCCCCGGTCCACCTGCCCTACATACCCTGGAAATCGTCGAGCTTTGCGGGAAGTGTCCGTTGAGCTTTGCGGGGGGTGTCCGCGAATGGGGGTTGTGAGCTAGAGATGACCGTCCATGGCTCCCGGTAGCTTGACTCGTATCGATGTCCTCGCTGTCCGCCATCTCGCTGTTCTCCGGTGCCGGCGGGCTCGACCTCGGCTGTGAGCAGGCTGGGTTCTCCACGCGCGCCGTGGTGGAGATCGATGCGACAGCGCGGGCGACGCTTGCCCACAACGCAAAGAGGTGGATGCCTGGGCTGAGCTGCGAGGCGCAGGGGGCGGCGCTGTTCGATGACATCACGATGACCCCGCCGGGGCTGCTGCTTGAGCGTGCTGGGCTGCGGCGTAAGGATGCGACGCTGCTTCACGGTGGCCCGCCCTGCGTCGCGTTCTCCAAGACGGGCTACTGGCTTCCGTATAAGCGGGAGGACCGCGACGAGAAGGCGACGTTGGTGGACTGGTATGCGGGGATGGTCGCGGAGACACAGCCGATGGCGGTTTTGATGGAGAACGTCTATGGGTTGCTGTACAAGCGCTCGCGCCATCATCTGCAGCGCTTCCTTGGGCACATGGACGAGGCTGGCTACGAGATGCGCTACGCAGTGATGCTCGCCGCTGACTACGGAGTTCCGCAGATCCGGCAGCGGCTGTTCTGCGTCGGGATCCGGCGCGACCTGTTCTCCTCAGAGCCGGCGCGTTGGCGGTTCCCGTGGCCGGAGCAGTCGCATGCTGGCCCGCACGAGACGCGACGGCTGTGGCGCTCGGAGCTGCCACCGCACCGCACCGCAGGCGAGGCGCTGGCTGACCTGCGTGAGGAGGACAATCCGCCGGAGCCGGAGGAGATCGTCAGGGGAACCTATGCTGAGGAGCTGCGGGCGATCCCTGCTGGCGACAACTACCTGTTCTGGACCGCGAAGCGTGGGCATCCGGAGCCGCGGTGGGAGTGGCGCTCGCGCTACTGGTCGTTCCTGCTGAAGGCGTCGCCCGATGCCCCGTCACCGACGATTCAGGGGCAGCCGGGGCCGTGGGTTGGGCCGTTTCACTGGGATAGCCGTAGGTTCCGGACGGCTGAGCTGAAGCGTCTGATGACGTTCCCTGACGGCTTCGAGGTGCTGGGAAGCCGGCGTGAGCGACAGCTGCAGCTGGGCAACGCGGTGCCGCCGCTGCTGGGTCGCCAGGTAGCGGAGGGCGTTCTCAGTGCGCTGCGCGAGCTTGGGGCGGTGGGGTCTGAGAAGGCAGGCCTGAGGCTGGCCGCGTGAGCGTCCTCACGGCGATTTTCTCTGTGCGGCAAGTGCCTTGTCGAGCTCCTGTTGGACGCTCGCGCCGATCCTGAACTTGTAGGCGCGCCAGAACTTGTAGAAGTCCTCCTCATCGGTGAACTCGTCGCCTCCGTTGCGGAGTGCGTCGAGGCTCCTGACGGCGCCGATGTACTCGCGGGTCGTCGAGGAGCGCTGGTGGCTTGCGATGTGCCAGGGCTCCTGCACGATCAGCTCGAGGTCGGAGATTCGGCCGAGGGAGTTCTCGTCAAGCGTGTAGATCCCGAGTACGTCGACGTGGCTGGCGTAGCTCTCGAACGGGCGGAACGTGCCCGACCAGTGGAGCGAGGGGTAGCGGAAGAAGGTGTTGCCGGTGTAGAGGGTGATGCGGCTCTGGGTCTGCGTCCGGGCCTTGTTACGTCGTGCGACCTTGACGTCGACCGCGTGAAAGCCACCGCCGAAGGCGCTGCCGGTCAGCTCCAGGTCGGGGTAGCCGCGCTCGGTGCCGCGTACCGCCTTCGCGCCGCGCGTCTGGCCGACGACGTCGAGGAGGAAGTCCACGAGCGAGACCTCGAGTATGTTCGCAAGGGCGGCCGGCTCCTTGGGAAGCGCGACGAAGTGGCCACCGGCGTCGAGCTTGGCCTCGAGTTCGTTCGGGTCCCCTGCGTGCAGCGGCCAGGTCGGCGAGGTGCCCTGCTTGCGGAACACCGCCACGAGGTCGAGCTCGTAGGTGCTCAGCTGCTTGCGCAGCCAGGCAAGCAGCTTCGGGTCTGCAGGCATCGCTTCAAGGTTCGCCCCCGTTGCGCGGCGTCCTGCCGGCACGCTCGTAGCCGTCTCGCAGGGCAGCCTCGACGACGTCGGCCGCCCGCTGCGGGGACTCGTGCTCCCACACCCGCACGACACTCCATCCTGCCGCCCTCAGTGCGGCGTCGTTACTGCGGTCTCGGGCGACGTTGCGGTCGAGCTTCGCCTCCCAGTAGCCAGAGTTCGTGCGCGGCTCGGTTCCGTGCTGAGGGCAACGGTGCCAGAAGCAGCCGTCCACAAACACCGCCACTCGCGCGCCAGCGAACACAAGGTCGGCTCGGCAGCGCAGCCCCGGGATCGGCCGGTGGTGCTTGCGGAAGCGAAGACCACGGCGGTGCAGCTCGGAGCGCAACGCAACCTCCGGCCTCGTCCCGGCGGAGCGGTTGCCCTGCATCACGCTGCGGACGGCCAGCGAGGATGCGACCGGCGCTTGCGGCAACAACCCCTCGTCGGAGGCGACCACGATGGGAGCTGAGCGAGAATCACCGGCGTCCGGCGATGGGGTGTCGAGACGCTCACCCACGGCCCCACGGTAGCTGGATCAGGCAGGACATCGGGTCTTCCCCAGCGCGCCCGGAGAGACTCGAACTCCAGACCTTCGGTTCTAGTCGGTCATTTGCAGGAGAATTGGCGGGGCTACGAGCGATTCTCTGCAATCGCTGCAGCTGCGGCAGGTCAGAATTGCTGAGTTCGGGACATGTCTCGGGACATACTCACCGAGCCCTTGCGTTCATCGTCTGGTCGCCGTTGGTGCGCCTGCCCAGTAACGGTCCGGGGGTACGGCGGCGACACCGGCGAGCAGTCCGCCGGCACGCGACTCGAGAAGCGCCTCGCCGGGACCGAGGTGAGGCTTCTCAACGACCGGCGCGTGCCAGGGCACGGCGCCGCGCGCGTCGACCACATCGCGGTCGACCCCGGCGGCATCACGGTGATCGACACCAGGAACCTCCGTGGCAAGGCCCGCGTCGAGAAGAGCGGCGGCCTGTTCTCCGAGCGACGCGCGATCTCTCGGTCGGCGGCAGGGACCGCACCAAGCTTGTCACCGCCGTCGAGGCGCAGATCCAGTGTGTGCGAGCTGCGCTTGACGTGAGCGAGGACGCCGCCGTCGACATCGCCGGGGGCGCTGTGCTTCGCCGAATTCAATGGCCTGCAGCTTTGTTGGACATCGATTGCGTTTCAGATCGATGCCTACGCAGACGTCCGGAGACTACGCGTCGGATCGTCGGTGGAGATCATCTCTGGGTGGAGCGATGCCTTGCCTTCGTGAGATAGGTGATGGCTCCGATGGCGTTCAGGCTGGCCAAGCGCCAGAGGAGCTTGTTGCCGCGAATCTCGTCGCTCGGGCGACTGTGGATGTCGCGTTCGG
>JASHQV010000435.1 GCA_030038955.1 Solirubrobacteraceae bacterium | reverse complement strand
GCTCTGGCGCGCAATCCGCGGCGGAGCGGGGCGATTTGCGCGCACGAGCACGTTCTTGATCGAGCTCGCCTGTCGGAACGGTCCTGCACCAGCGAACGCGGCCGCTTGCACGGCTGATCGCGAACGCGACCCCTTTCACCGCTGATCGCGAACGCGGCCCCTCTCACGGCTGATCGCAGCGCTTCACTGCCCACCGCCCGCGATCCGGCCCGCGGCTTGCGTCAGCTCCAGCAGCCGCTTCGCCAGATCCGCCGTCAACGCGCCGGGCTCGAGCTGCCAGCGCCAGTTGCCGCCGACCCGCGCCGGGTCGTTCATCCGCGCCTCGCTGCCCAGCCCCAGCAGGTCCTGGGCCTGGATGATCGCGGTCCGAGCGGGAGAGCGCAGCGCCAGCTCGATCAGCCCCCACCACGGCTGCCGGCGATCGACCGCCAGGCGCGCGAGCTCGCGGTCGACGAACGCGCGCCGCTCGACGCCCAGCGATCGATACCACCCGCGCGCCGTATCGTGGTCGTGGGTGCCGGTGTAGACGACGCGATCGGCTTCGTGGTTGTCGAATCGGTGCGGACTGCCGGGATCAGTGGGGTCGAAGCCGAACTCCAGCACCAGCATCCCGGGCAGGCCGAGCGCTTGTCGGAGGCGCTCGACCGGCGGCGTGATCACGCCCAGGTCCTCGACGATCAGCGGCAGCGTCATCGCCCGTCCGAGCATGGGCGGTCCAACGTCGGTCGCGGGCGGCCCGCCGGGCACAGGCGCGGTAACGCCGGGCGCGGGCGGCCCGCCAGGCGCGGGCGTGGCAACGCCAGCCAGGGGCGGGCGGCCGGGCGCGGACGGCCCGCCGGCACCAAGCTGCCGTTCAAACGCGTCAAACAGCGCTCGCCCGGGACCGGGACGCCAGCGCCCGCTGGCGGCGTCGCGGGCGCCCGCGGGCACCGCCCAGTAGGCGACGAAGCCACGGAAGTGGTCCAGCCGGACGGCCTCGAACAGCGCCAGCGTGCGGCGCAGGCGCTCGACCCACCAGCGGTAGCCGGAGCGGCGCAGTGCCGGCCAGTCGTACAGCGGGTTGCCCCACAGCTGGCCGCGCGCGGCGAACGCATCGGGCGGAGCGCCGGCGACGAGGCCGCGCTGGAACAGGCGCGGGTGGGCGCGGTGGTCGACGCTGCCGAGCGCCACGTAGATCGCAAGGTCGCCGAGCAGGCGCACGCCGCGCGCGGCCGCATACTGGCGCAGCCGGGCCCACTCGCGGTCGAAGCGCACCTGGTCGGCGAGCGCGTCACGTCCGCCCAGGCGGATCCAGTCCTCGATCCAATAGGCCTGACGCTCGCGGAAGGCGAGCCTCTGCGCGGCGGTGACCGGCGCCCGCGGCTCGCCCAGCAGCCTCGGCCAGCCGGCGAACGCCGAGCGGGCCTTGTACGGCGAGCCGTGGCGGTCGGGCGGTCCAACCGGCAGCAGCTGCCACCAGCTCTGCCCGGCCGCCGCCAGCCAGTCGACGAATCCGAACGCCTCGCGGCCGAGCCTGCCCCCGGGCAGCGACGTGACGTGGAGGAGCACGCCGCTGGTGCGTTGCGAGAGCGCGTCACGACCCTCATACGAGCGCCTACCAGCGGTGCGACCCGAGGAGCTGCCGCTCGACGGGCCCGTGGCCTGCAAAGCTTCCATCCCGCGCTGTTTACCGTTCACCACAACCCGGTTATGTTGAAGGGCAAGTGAGCCGACGAGCCTCGCAAGCTGACATCGTCGCCGCGACGCAGACCGTTGCCCGCGCGGTGGCACGCGGACCGGACTCGCGCAAGCGGCCGCCGAGCCGGATCGTGATCCAGTACCCGGCCCCGGCAGTCGACCTCGGGCGCTACCCGGTGAAGCGCTGCGTCGGCGACGTCGTCGAGGTGTCGGCGGACATCTTCCGCGACGGTCACGAGCTGCTGCGTGCGGTCGTCAAGTACCGGCCGGCGGATGGACAGAGCCGCCGCTGGCGGGAGTGCGAGCTGCACCGGATCGACGCCGATCAGGACGGAGTGCGGTGGGCCGGCAGCTTCGAGGTCGACGTGGCCGGACGCTGGCAGTACACGTTCGAGGCGTGGACCGACCGGTTCGGGACGTGGCGCGACGAGCTGCGACGCAAGCTCGAGGCCGGCCGGGCCGATCAGCCGGATGACGCGAGCGCCGCCCAATCGGGCGAGCCAGGAAGCCGAGCGGGCGGCTGGCTCGCGGGGGAGCTGTCGGAAGGAGTCGAGCTGCTGCGCGGCGCCGAGCAACGTGCGACCGTCCAGCGCGACCGCGTGCTGATCCAGCGGGCGCTGGCGATCCTCGAGGACGGCGGCGCGAACGCAGCCCACCGCCACGCCGCTGCCCTCGACGAGGCGCTGTACGCGGCGGTGGAGCGCGCCCAGGAGCGCGACGGCGCCACCAGCCTCGAACCACTGGCGCTCGAGGTCGACCGCGTGCGGGCGCGGTTCGGCTCCTGGTACGAGCTGTTCCCACGCTCGTGGGGCGGGCTGCGGGGCGTCGAAGCGCAGCTGCCGCGGCTCGCCGAGCTCGGCTTCGACGTCGTCTACCTGACGCCGATCCACCCGATCGGCACGAGCAACCGCAAGGGGCGTGACAACGCGCTGATCGCGGCGCCCGACGATCCCGGATCGCCGTGGGCGATCGGCAACGCGAACGGCGGTCACGACGCGATCGACCCGGGGCTGGGAACGATCGACGATCTGCGCTCGCTGACCCGTGCCGCGCACAAGCTGGAGATCGACATCGCGCTCGACTTCGCGATCCAGTGCTCGGCCGACCACCCGTGGCTGCGCGAGCATCCCGAGTGGTTCCACCACCGCCCCGATGGCACGCTCAAGTACGCGGAGAACCCGCCCAAGCGCTACCAGGACATCTACAACGTCAACTGGGACACGCAGGACTGGCGCAACCTGTGGGAGGCGCTGCTGCAGGTCGTGCTGCAGTGGGTGCGCTGCGGCGTCAAGGTGTTCCGGGTCGACAACCCGCACACGAAGCCTGCCGCCTTCTGGGCGTGGCTGATCGAGCAGGTGCATGCCGAGGACCGCGATGTGATCTTCCTCGCCGAGGCGTTCACGCGGCGGGCGATGATGCGCCACCTGGCGAAGATCGGGTTCACCCAGTCGTACACGTACTTCACCTGGAAGAACTCCCGCTCGGAGCTGACCGAGTACGTGCTCGAGCTGGCCCGCTCCGGTGAGCAGGACTACCTCCGTCCCAACTTCTTCGCGAACACGCCCGACATCCTGCACGAGTATCTGCAGCGCGGCGGGCGCCCGGCGTTTGAGGCGCGGCTCGTGCTGGCGGCGACGCTGAGCCCCAGCTACGGCATCTACAGCGGCTTTGAGAAGATCGAGAACGTGGCCGTGCGCGCAGGCTCCGAGGAGTACCTGCACTCCGAGAAGTACGAGCTGCGCGAGCGCACCCTCGACGGGGTGCTGCTGCCGATGGTCAAGCGCCTGAACCTCGCCCGGCGCGAGCAGCCGGCGCTGCAGCAGCTCGACAACGTCAGCTTCCTCAGCACCGAGAACGAGGCGCTGATCGCATATGTCAAGCAGACCGGCGCGAACAGCGTGATCACGGTCGTCAACCTCGATCCCCACAGCGCCCAGGAGGGACTGGCGGTGGTGCCCGCCCAGCTTGGGCTGCCGCCCGTGTTCAGCGTGCGCGATCTGCTGTCGGGCGAGCGCTACGAGTGGCGGCTGGGGCGCAACTACGTGCGCCTCGAGCCGGGCGTGCACCAGGCGCACGTCAACCTTGTGGAGGCCGCGTGACCAGGTCCGCGCAGCCCCAGCCCGAGTCACACGGCAAGCTCGCGAAGCTCGCCTGATCATGCCCGAGCCGCCCCAGACCCCACTGAGGCCGGGCGGCGGCGGCGTGAGCGCGTTCCAGACCACCGAGGAGTTCGCCGCGCTACATCTGCGTGGCCTCCGGTCCGGTCCGCCGGTGACCGCCGCCGAGGACGAGAGCGCCCCCGGCGCCGCCCAGACGAAGCAGTGGTTCGAAGCCGAGCCGCTGTGGTTCAAGCGCGCGGTCTTCTACGAGATCCACATCCGCGGCTTCTACGACGCCAACAGCGACGGATTCGGTGACGTGCGCGGTCTCACCGAGAAGCTCGACTACCTGCAGTGGCTGGGGATCGACTGCATCTGGCTGCTGCCGTTCTACGAGTCGCCGCTGCGCGACGGCGGCTACGACATCGCCGACTTCGTCAGCGTGCACCACGACTACGGGACCGTCGACGACGTGCGCCAGCTGATCGACGCCGCCCACGCGCGGCGGATCCGCGTGATCGCCGACATGGTGATGAACCACACCTCCTCAGAGCACCAGTGGTTCCAGGAGTCCCGCTCGAGCCCCGACAATCCCAAGCGCGACTGGTACGTGTGGTCCGAGACCCCCGACCGCTACCGTGACGTCCGCATCATCTTCATCGACACCGAGTCCTCCAACTGGTCCTGGGACCCGGTCGCCGGCGCCTACTACTGGCACCGCTTCTTCGCCCACCAGCCCGACCTCAACTACGACAACCCCGAGGTGCAGCAGGCGATGCTCGACGTCGTCCGCTTCTGGCTCGAGCTCGGGCTCGACGGCCTGCGACTCGACGCGGTGCCGTATCTGTTCGAGCGCGAGGGCACCAACTGCGAGAACCTGCCGGAGACGCACGCGTTCCTCAGGCGTGTGCGCAAGGAGGTGGAGGAAAGCTATCCGGACCGGGTGCTGCTGGCGGAGGCGAACCAGTGGCCGGCCGACGTCGTCCAGTACTTCGGCGAAGGCGACGAGTGCCAGATGTGCTTCCACTTCCCGGTGATGCCGCGGATGTTCATGGCGCTGCGCCGCGAGCAGGCCACCCCGATCTATGAGATCCTCGATCAGACGCCGGCGATCCCCGACAACTGCCAGTGGGGACTGTTCCTGCGCAACCACGACGAGCTGACGCTGGAGATGGTCACCACCGAGGAGCGGGACTACATGTACGCCGAGTACGCCAAGGACCCGCGGATGAAGCTCAACCTCGGGATCCGCCGGCGACTGGCGCCGCTACTCGACAACGGTCGCGATGAGATCGAGCTGATGACCGCGATCCTGTTCTCGCTGCCCGGCTCGCCGGTCCTCTACTACGGCGACGAGATCGCAATGGGCGACAACGTCTTCCTCGGCGACCGCGACGGCGTGCGCACGCCGATGCAGTGGAGCCCCGACCGCAACGGCGGCTTCTCCCGAGCCGACTTCGCGCAGCTGTATGCGCCACCGCTGATGGACCCGGTGTACGGCTTCCAGGCGGTCAACGTCGAGGCCGAGCTCCGCACCCCCACGTCGCTGCTGCGGTGGCTGCACCGGTTCATCCAGCTGCGCAAGGAGCACCCGGTGTTCGGGCTCGGCAGCTACGAGCCGATCCCGACGAGCAATCCGCGGATCTTCGCGCTGATCCGGCAGTTCGAGGACGATCTCGTGCTGTGCGTGCACAACCTGGCGCGCTCGGCGCAGGCGGTCGAGCTCGACCTCACCCGGTTCCGCGGGCGTCAGCCGGTGGAGCTGTTCGGCAACTCCCGGTTCCCGGCGATCGGCGAGCTGCCGTACCTGCTGACGCTGGCCCGACGCGGGTTCTACTGGTTCGCGCTGGAGGAAGAGGGGAACCTGAGTGCAGATGCCTGAGTCCATCGAGAACCCGAATGCAGATGCCTGAGCCGGTCGAGCGTGCAGAGCCCGCGCGCCGCGATCCGACCGAGGCGGCGAGCGGCTACTCGGCCGATGAGCTGGCGCGGTTGCTGGACTGTCCGAGCCTGCGCGAGTGGATGTCAGAGCAGCGCTGGTACGCCTCGAAGACGCGGCCCGTGACGGGAATCGAGATCGTCGAGCAGGTGGCACTGCGGCGTAGTCCGACGCTGATCCTGGCGCTGGCGCAGGCGCGGTTCGCACAGGGGACGCACGAGCTCTACCAGCTGCCGCTGGGGCTGGCGCGGGGCGGCGGATCCGGCGCCAGCAGCGGGCCCGCCGACACCCGGGAGGGCGGCGGATCCGGGGCCAGCGGCGGGCCCGCGAACACCCGGGGGGGCGGCGGATCCGGCGCCCGTGCGCCGGATCCGCCGCCCCCCCCGATCGCCAGCAGCGACGGCCTCGTCGCGTACGACGCGCTGCTCGACCCGGTCCACGCACGCGAGCTGCTGCGCCGCATCCAAGAGGGCGGTGAGCTGACCACCGACGAGGGTCAGTTCAGCTTCCGCTCGCTCGACGACGGGATCAGCGTCAGCGATCGAACCGAGGTGCTGACGGTCGGGGTGGAGCAGTCGAACTCCTCGTTGGTGTTCGACGGACGGCACGTGCTCAAGGTGTTCCGCAAGATCGAGCCGGGGATCAACCCCGACCTCGAGATGCTCCGCTTCCTGACCGGCCGTGGCTTCGCCAACATCGCCCCGCTGCAGGGCTGGTACGAGTACGAAGGAACGGCGCTGGCCGGCACCCTCGGGGTCCTGCAAGCGTTCATCCCGGGCGCCCGCGACGGCTGGACGCTGGCGCTCGAGCAGGTGGTCTCGAGACCCGACACGTTCCTCGAGCGGCTCGGCGCGCTCGGAGCCGCCACCGCCGAGATGCACGACGCACTCGCTTCCGACCCCGGCGACCCCGCGTTCTCGCCCGAGGAGCCGAGCCCGGAGGCGCTGGCGCTGCTGACCGCCACGGTCGACGAGGAGATCGAGCAGATGTTCCTGCGCCTGCCCGACGACGAGCGCCTGGCGCCGATCGCCGGTCGTGGCGAGGACGTGCGCGAGCGCCTCGCCGCGCGCGCCCAGGTTGGGGCCGGCGGCAACCAGATCCGGATCCACGGCGACTACCACCTCGGGCAGACCCTGTACGGCCCAAATGGCTGGGTGATCATCGACTTCGAGGGTGAGCCCGCGCGGCCGCTGCCCGAGCGCCGCCAGAAGCGCTCGCCGCTGCGCGACGTCGCCAGCATGCTGCGGTCGTTCGCGTACGTCAGCTCGGCGGTCGAGCGCCTGCGGGGCTACACGCCGCCGCCCGAGCTCGAGCAGGAGGCGCGGCTGCGGTTCCTGGAGGCCTACTTGGGCGGGGTCGACCCGGCGCTGCTGCCGACCGGCGAAGCCGCGATCCAGAACCTGCTGGCGGTGTACGAGCTGGAGAAGGCGATCTACGAGCTGCGCTACGAGCTCGACAACCGCCCCGACTGGGTGTCGATCCCAGTCGCCGGGATCGTGCGACTGCTGGACACCGCGTGAGCACCGCCACCGATCAGATCGAGGCGATCGTCCATCGCGAGCATCCCGACCCGCACGCGGTCCTGGGAGCCCACCCGGCGCGGGACGGAGTCAGCATCCGCGTGCACCGCCCGGCCGCCCGCGCGGTCACGGCGCTGCTCGACGGCGGCGATCAGCTGGCGCTCGAGCAGATCCACCCGGCCGGCGTGTTCGAGGGCCTCGTCGCCGGCGCCGAGCTGCCGCTGCGCTATCGCCTCGCGGTCGACTACGGCGCGTCCGGCAGCTTCGAGCTGCTCGACCCCTACGCGTTCATGCCAACGCTTGGCGAGCTCGACCTGCACCTGATCGGCGAAGGCCGGCACGAGCGCCTGTACGAGCTGCTCGGCGCGCACATTCGCGAGATGCCGCTGGCGCCGGGGACCCCCGGCGAGTCCGGCAAGCCCGGGACGCCGGCTGCGAGCGTGGCCGGCACCGCCTTCGCGGTGTGGGCCCCGGCCGCCCGCGCGGTCAGCGTCGTCGGGGACTTCAACTCGTGGGACGGGCGGCTGCACCCGATGCGGTCGCTCGGGGCGAGCGGCATCTGGGAGCTGTTCATCCCGGAGATCGAGGAGGGACAGCGCTACAAGTACGAGATCCTCACCGAGGCCCACGAGATCCGCCTGAAGGCCGACCCGTACGCGTTCCAAGCGGAGCTGCCGCCGCAGACGGCCTCGGTCGTCAGCCGCTCGCGCCACCGCTGGGGCGAGCTCGAGCGCGAGTGGCTCGAGCGACGCGCGCAGGCGCCGGCGCTCGCGCGGCCACTGTCGATCTACGAGGTGCACCTCGGCTCCTGGCGGCTGAACACGCTCGAGCGTAACCGCCCGCTCACGTACCTGGAGCTGGCCGAGGAGCTGTCGGCGTACGCCACCGACATGGGCTTCACGCACGTCGAGCTGCTGCCGGTGATGGCGCATCCGTTCAGCGGCTCGTGGGGCTACCAGGTGACCGGCTACTACGCACCGACGCCGCGCTACGGGACGCCCGACGAGCTACGCCAGTTCGTCGAGCGGATGCACGCGCACGACGTCGGCGTGATCCTCGACTGGGTGCCCGCCCACTTTCCGCGCGACGACTTCGCACTCGCCCGGTTCGACGGCACCGCGCTTTACGAGCACGCCGACCCACGCCGCGGCTCGCACCCCGACTGGGGCACGCTGGTGTTCAACTTCGGCCGCCACGAGGTGCGCAACTTCCTGATCGCCAACGCGTTGTTCTGGCTGCGCGAGTACCACGCCGACGGGATCCGCGTCGATGCGGTCGCGTCGATGCTGTACCTCGACTACTCGCGCCGTGAGGGCGAGTGGGTCCCGAACGAGTTCGGCGGCCGCGAGGACCTCGATGCCGTCTCGTTCCTAAAGGAGCTCAACGAGGTCGTCTACGGCCGCGAGCCCGGTGCGATCACGGCCGCCGAGGAGTCGACCGCGTGGCCGGGGGTGTCGCGGCCCACCTACCTGGGCGGCCTCGGCTTCGGCTTCAAGTGGAACATGGGCTGGATGCACGACACGCTCGGCTACTTCGAGCAGGACCCGATCTACCGTCGCTACCACCACCACGAGCTGACGTTCAGCCTGATGTACGCGTTCAGCGAGAACTTCGTGCTGCCGCTGTCGCACGACGAGGTCGTGCACGGCAAGGGCTCGCTGTACGCGAAGATGGCCGGCGACCACTGGCAGAAGCTCGCCAACCTGCGCGCCCTGTACGCCTACATGTGGGCGCACCCCGGCAAGCAGCTGCTGTTCATGGGCCAGGAGTTCGCTCAAACGGACGAGTGGAGCTACGAGCGCTCGTTGGACTGGCACCTGCTGGAGCAGGCCGACCACGCCGGCATCCAGTCGCTGGTGCGCGACCTCAACCGCGCCTACCGCGAGCAGCCGGCACTGTGGCAGCTCGACTCCGACCCGGCCGGCTTCTCCTGGCTGGAGCCCAACGACGCCGACAGCAACGTGCTGGCGTTCGCGCGCGCCGGCTCCAGCGAGGACAGCAGCCCGATCGTGCTGGTCGCGAACCTGTCGCCGGTGGTTCGCGAGCACTACCGCCTCGGGCTGCCGCGGCCCGGCGCCTGGCGAGAGCTGATCAACACCGACTCGCGCCACTACGGCGGTGGCGACGTCGGCAACCTCGGGGGGATCGCAGCGGGGCCGGTCCCGTGGCACGGGCAGCAGTTCTCGGCCGAGCTGACGTTGCCGCCGCTGGCGGCCTTGTGGCTGATTCCGGAGGGACGCTGAGCAAGCGCCCGGGCAGGTGCTCGAGCAGGCATCTGCGCCGCGCCGCGCTCACCGGCTGCGGCGCGGCGTCGGCGTGGGCGTAGCTGCGGCGAGCCCACGCCGTGATCCCGCATATCGAGAACCCTGAAAGTATCGTTGGCGCGCAGATGCAGATCTGGCCCGGACAGCCGTTCCCGCTGGGGGCGACCTGGGACGGCGGGGGAACGAACTTCTCGCTGTTCTCAGAGCACGCCGACGCGGTCGAGCTGTGCCTATTCGACGCCGACGGGCGTGAGCAGCGCCTGCCGGTCGAGGAGCGGCGGGCGCTCAACTGGCACTGCTACCTGCCCGGGGTCGGGCCGGGGCAGCGCTACGGCTTCCGCGTGCACGGGCCATACGAGCCGGAGGCGGGACTGCGCTTCAACCCCGACAAGCTGCTGATCGATCCGTACGCCAAGGCGATCGACGGGGTGGTCGCGTGGGACGCGGCCAACGTGCTGCCGTACGTTCCGAACGACGGCGAGGACCTCGACCTCGAGCGCGACGACGAGGACGACGCCGTCGCCGTCCCCAAGGCGGTGGTGATCGACGACGCGTTCGCGTGGGAGGACGACCACCCGCCGCGGGTGCCGTTCGCCGACACGATCATCTACGAGACGCACGTGAAGGGGTTCACGATGCGCCACCCCGAGGTT
>JASHQV010000434.1 GCA_030038955.1 Solirubrobacteraceae bacterium | reverse complement strand
AAACGCGGCGCTGAGCAGAGCGCCAACCGGGATCGCGTCGAGCGAGAGCACGATGAGCACGACTCCCACGTCCACGCGAGGAGGCTACCACCGCCCTAAGGGCCTATCTCAGTTGGGCGTGCGATCCAAGTGGGATAGGTCCTAAGGCGACCCACCGTCAATCGCTTTGATTCGTCGCCCGTCCACAACTCAGTTTCGAGAGCGCACGCTACTCGCGCCCTGCTTTGACCGTCCGATGGGCTTGGAACCTTGTGCGCAGGCCGCTCGCGAGTCATGCGTGCTCGATCGTGAAGCCGAGCTTTCCGAGCACTCTTACCGCACCCGTCTTTCCGCCTTCGAAGTCCTCCGGGGCAAGACGTTGATCGGTCGCGAACTCGTATGCAACACCCAAGATCGCCTTGGGTGGGTAGTCGCGTCCGCCGCGAACCAGCTTGTAGGTGGTCGTCGGAGCGAAGCCGTGCTCGACGAAGAAGCGCTCTGCACCGAGCCGGTCGTAGTCCTCCAGAGCGCGTTCCACGTCGGCGACGGTCACGCGGTCCCACGCAAGCGACTTCGTCATCTGGCCTCCCAAGATCGTTGTGCGCCGTCTCTGCCGGCCTTGCATGTGTCCAACAGTCGCACGGATGCGGCTGCCTCGCGCCGGGGAGTCCGCCGGGTTCGGCCCCGGGTCTTCCACTCAGGGCCTGTAGACACCGCGGCCGACGAGCCGCGAAGCAGCATGGTACCCTAACCGGCAGCATCATTTTTACTAGTTAGTAATTCGAAAGGTGTCCGGTGACGGACGACGGTGGTTTCCTGCTCGCCGTGTTGAACAGCACGCCGGTAGTCGACGGCGTGATTGCGGACACCCTCGCGGACCTGGACGCCGCCCGGGCCTGGATGGTCAGCGTGGGCGGCCTCGGCACGGAGGCCGAGCTGACGCATCTGCTGCGGGTCAGGCCTGTGCTGCAGGGAATAGTTCATGGCGAGCTGCCAGTCTCGGCGTTGGGTCCGTTGCTCCGCGGGGTGTCCCGTGTCCCCCAGGTCGGAGACGACATCCGCTGGAGGCTCGAGGTCGAGCCGGAGCGCGAGCTCGGTGTCCGCGCGATCTTGGCCTGGGACGCGACCGTCAGAGAGCATCCTGGGCGGCTGCGGCCCTGCGCAAACGACGAGTGCCGCCTGTTCCTGATCGACCGCAGCACGGCCAACCGTGCGCGCTGGTGCTCGATGGCCGTCTGCGGCAACCGGATGAAGGCCCGTCGCCACTATCAGCGTACGCACGGCTCCGCCCGTAAGGAGCGCGAATGATCGCGTCTGAGGCAGCGATGCTGTTGGACAGGGACAGCGAGCGTGAGCAGCTCGACCGTCTGATCGCGGACGTCCGCGTCGGCGAGAGCCGGGCACTGGTGCTCCGGGGGGAGGCGGGCATCGGCAAGACCGCCCTGCTGCGGTACATGGAGCGGCAGGCAGCCGGTTTCAAAGTTGTCCAGGCCGCCGGCATCGAGGCTGAGCGCGGGCTCCCGTTCGCCGCGCTGCACCAGAGCTGCGCGCCGCTGCTCGACGGGTCCCGGCGGTTGCCGGGACCGCAAAGCGAAGCCTTGGCCGTCGCGTTCGGGCTGAGCGCCGGAAGCCCGCCGGACCGGTTCAAGGTCGGGCTGGCAGTCCTGGGTCTGCTCGCCGATGCCGCCCAGGCACAGCCCCTGTTGTTGCTGATCGACGACGCCCAGTGGCTCGACCGGGAAACGTCGCAGGTATTGGGCTTCGCGGCAAGGCGCCTGCGAGCCGAGTCGGTGGCGATGATCTTCGGCCTACGCGATGCCACCGAGCTACCCGAAGCCGGGGAGCTGGCTGACCTGCCCGAGCTGCGCATCGGCGGTTTGCCTGACGAGCAGGCCCGCGAGCTGCTGGCGCTGGTGCATCCCGGACCGGCGGATGACGCCGTGCTGGAGCGAATCGTCGCCGAGAGCCAGGGCAATCCGCTGGCGCTGCTGGAGCTGCCGCGCGGCTTTACCCCCGCCGAGTTGGCCGGCGGGTTTGGTCTGCTCAGCTCCGTTGCCCTGCCGCGGCGGATCGAGGAGAGCTTCCGGCGGCAGATCGCTACCCTGCCACCCGCGACGCGTCAGGTCCTGCTGCTCGCCGCGGCCGAACCGACGGGTGACCCGTTGCTGGTCTGGCGCGCGGCCGACCAGCTCGGGATCACGATGGAGACAGACCTTGCCGCGCGAGAGGCTGCGACGCGCTTCGTGGAGCTCGGCTCCAGGGTGACCTTCCGCCATCCGCTTCTGCGATCGGCCATCTATCGCGCTGCGGCGACGGAGGACCGGCGTAAGGCCCACTGGGGGCTGGCGCAGGTCACGGACCCGGTCGCGGATCCGGATCGTCGCGTGTGGCACCGAGCCCAGGCGGCGACCGGAGAGGACGAAGACGTCGCCGCCGAGCTCGAGGATCGCGCGCAGCGAGCCCAGGCACGAGGCGGCCCCGCGGCCGCAGCCGCATTCTTGGAGCGCGCGGCCGAGCTGACACCCGATCTGGCACGCCGCGCCCACCGGCTGCTGGCCGCTGCCCAGGCCAGGTATCTGGCGGGGATGCCGGAGGAATCGCTCGGGTTGGTCGTGCGCGCTCAGGCGAGCCTGAGCGGCACGCTCGGGCGCGCCCAGGCAGACCTCTTGCGAGCCCGGCTCGCGTTCACCCTGAACCGGGGCCATGAGGCGCCGCGCCTGCTACTCCGAGCGGCGGCTCAGCTGGAGACGCTCGACATGGCGACCGCCCAGGACACATACCTGGAAGCGCTGCAGGCCGGATGGTTCGTAGGCCATCTCAGCCACGGCCCCCACCTCCGCGAGCTCTCCGGAGCCGCCGCGGCCGCGATCCCTCCGCAGGAGTCCCAGAGCCCCTCCGGGCTGCTGCTGAACGGCCTAGCCCGCCGCTACCGGGATGGATATCCGGCCGGGGTCCGGCTGCTGAGGCAGGCATTGGATGCCTTCCTGCGCGATCGATCCGAGTTGGACCTGCGACGCCTGTGGTTCGCCTGCACGATCGCATTCGACCTGTGGGTCGACGAGGCGGGCGACGCGCTCACGGCCCGGTTCGTCGAACTCGCCCAGGAGTCGGGGACGCTAACCCCGATGCCGCTGGCACTCACCCAGCGGATCGTCATGCAGGTGTTCTCCGGGGAGCTGGCAGCCGCTGAGTCGCTGCTGGCACAGCTCGAAGCGATCCGCGAGGGCACGGGCCTACATGAGCTTCCGTATGCCGCGCAGCTGATCGCCGTTTGGCGGGGCCATGCAGACCGGGCCACCGCGCTGATCGACGCGACATCCCGCGAATCGGCGGAGCGCGGCGAGGGGGTCGGCCTGATCGCCGCAGGCTGGATGCAGGCGACGTTGCTGAACAGCCTCGGGCGCTACAAGGAGGCGTTGCCGGCGGCTCGGCGCGCGGCCGAGCCAGGCCAGGAGATGGGAGTCGTCACCTGGGGCTCCCTGGCGGAGCTGGTGACCGCGGCGTCGCACACCGGAGCAGACGAGGTGGCATCGGCGGCGCTCGCACGCCTGCGGGTGATGACCGAGGCAAGTGGCAGCGCCTGGGCGCTCGGGCTGCAGGCGCGCTGCCAGGCACTGGTCAGCGTGGTGGACGACGCCGAGCCCTGTTATCGCGAGGCGATCGAGCGGCTCGCCCGAACTCGCATTCGCGGGGAGCTGGGCCGCGCCCATCTCCACTACGGCGAATGGCTGCGCAGGCACAAGCGTCGCAGCGAGGCACGGCAGCAACTGCGCACGGCGCACACGATGTTCACGTCGATGGGCATGGAGGCGTTCGCGGCAGCAGCGGCTCGGGAGCTCAGCGCCACCGGCGAGACGGTCCGCAAGCGCAGCGACGCCGGCTCGAACCAGCTCACCCCGCAGGAAGCGCAGATCACGCGGCTCGTGCGCGACGGGCTTTCCAATGCAGAGATCGGCGAGCGGCTGTTCATCAGCCCCCGCACCGTCGAGTGGCACCTCAGCAAGATCTTCGCCAAGCTCGATGTCAGCTCCCGGCGGCAGCTGCGCCGCTGAGCTGCCCCGGGAAATCCCCTATGACCGGGGGCGATGCCGGTGTCCGTCTCGGGCGCGAACGAGGCCGATGCGATGCCACGCTGCTCAAGTGGCGCCAGCCACGGGCCGCTCACGCCGGACTTCCCGGATCCCAAGTGTCTAAGGAGCAAGGACGATGTCGAACGTTCACTACCGCTACGCGACGATCGATGGACATCAGCTGTTCTACCGCGAGGCCGGCCCTCGCAACGCGCCCGCGGTCGTGTTGCTGCACGGGTTCCCGGCCAGCTCGTTCATGTTCCGCGACCTGATCACGACCCTGGCGGACAGGTACCACGTGATCGCCCCGGACCACTTGGGCTTCGGCCTGTCCGACGCCCCGCCCGTGGAGCAGTTCGACTACACGTTCGACGCTCTCACCGATGTCACGGTCGCGTTGCTCGCCGAACTGGGCGTGATGCGCTGCGCGATCTACGTCCACGACTATGGCGCCCCGATCGGCTGGCGGATGGCCTTGCGCCACCCCGATGCCCTCACCGCGATCGTCACGCAGAACGGCAACGGGTACGACGTCGGCTTCGTCGAGAGCTTCTGGAAGACGATCTGGGACTACCAAAGCCATCCCGAGGGTGAGCAGGAAGCCGCCATCCGCGCGGCGCTCACGCTTGATCTGACCAGATGGCAGTACGTCACCGGTGTCAGCGATCAGACGCTGGTCAGCCCGGACACATGGCATCACGACCACGCGCTGCTCTCGCGCCCGGGCAACGACCTGATCCAGCTCCAGCTGTTCCGCGACTACGCCACCAACCCGCCGCTCTACCCGGCGCTGCACGACTACCTGCGCGCGAGCGGGGTGCCGGTACTCGCCGTCTGGGGCAAGAACGATCCGATCTTCGGGCCGGACGGCGCCCGGGCGTTCGCCCAAGACTCGCCCGGCGCCGAGATCCACCTGCTCGAAGGCGGCCACTTCCTGCTCGAGAGCGCCGGCGAGCAGGTCGCGACGCTGATGCGGAGCTTCCTCGATCGCCGGGTGCCGCAGCCCAGCGCCAGCGCCTGAGCGATCACACCAATCGACCCGAAGGGACAGCCCTGATGAGCAGCACCGTTGCAGGCCTTGAGGACCAGAGGGTCCTCATCATTGGACGACCGAGCGGCATTGCGGCAGCGATCGTGACCGCGGCCCGCGACGCCGGAGCGAAGATCGTCATCGCTGGACGTGAGCGGGCGCCGCTGGAGGCCGCGTACGGCGAGGATCCGAACATCGCGACGGAGGTCGTCGACCTCACCGACGAAGCCTCGATCGCCGCCCTGGCCGGGCGGCTCGGGACCGTCGACCACATCGTGTCGACCGCGTCCGCTCGCGCTCGCGGCAAGGTCGCCGACCTGGACCGGGACGCGATCAGGCTCTCATTCGACACGAAGGTCATTGGCCCGCTGATGCTGGCCAAGCACTTCGCGTCCCGCATGGGCCAACACGGATCGATCGTGATCTTCGCCGGCGTCGCCTCGGCGAAGATCGCCGTCGGCACGCTGGGCGTGGCGATCACCAATGGATCGGCCGAGGTCCTGGCGCGATCGCTCGCCCTGGAGCTGGCACCGATCCGGGTGAACGCCGTCTCTCCCGGCGTGATCGACACCGGAGCGTGGGACGCCCTCGGCGAACAGGGCAAAGCGGACTACTTCGCCCACATCAGCTCGAGCAACCCCACGGGACGGATCGGCACCGCCGAGGACATCGCCGGCGGCGTCATCTTCGCGCTGACAAACACGTTCATGACCGGCACGACGCTGCACATCGACGGCGGTGAGCCGCTCACTTGAGAGCGGCTCCGGATCAGTTGGGACCAGGGCCACTTGAGCGCTACCGAGGATGCAGCCGCCGTCGCAGGTCGGCGGCAGGGCGCGCGCAGCGGAGCGGAGAGCCGGAAGGCCGCCGATCGGCTGTGGGCATATTCGGACGCGGTCTTCGCCGTGATCGTCACGATCATGGTGCTGCAACTCAAACCGCCCAAGTCAGCTCAGGTCTCATCGCTGTTCGCGCTCTGGCCCACGGTCATCAGCTACGTGGTGAGCTACGTGTTCATCGCGATCATCTGGATCAACCATCACCACCTGACGCGCTTCATCGAGGCTCCGTCGCTCGGACTCGTCTGGACCAACTTCATCCACCTGCTGCTCGTGTCACTGCTGCCGTTCACGACGGCGTGGATGGCACAGACGAAGCTGGCGTCCGGGCCGGTGATGGTCTACGCCGGCCTGTTCGTCTGCACCGACGGCGCCTACAACGTGCTCGAGCGTCACATCCTGCGACGAACCAGCGGTATCAACGAACGCGGGCGTCGCATCGCCCGGCGCCGTTCGCTCTCAGCGCTGACGCTGTTCGCGCTAGCGACCCTCGCTGCGGCGTTCGAGCCATGGCTGGGCTTCGCGTTGGTCTGCTGCGCCCTGGTCCTCCACCTAAAACCCGATGTCGGGTCTGGTCGCAGCTCATGACACGCGGGCCGCGGCGGACGTTTCACGCGCGACTGCGCCTGCTGCCCTCAAGTTTGAGCCTCAACACATGAGAGTTGGCGAGCATAAGAACCTCTTCATGCTTGTAGCGCTACCACTTGAGAGGAAGACGTCTGACACCGTCGCAGGGAGTGCTTTCGATTGCCCTCCAAGCATCCCGGTCCTGCCTCGCGCGGATGGGAAGGGATGAGACTCGCCGTGCTTCGGCGTCGAGGGAGTGGGCGACATCGATGCCAGCCTTTTGGCTTCGTCGATCTGAACGAGGATCCGCCCGCACGCCTCGGTCGTCGAATCCATTCGGATCTCCTATCGAAAGTAATCTTTTGACATCTGTCTTTCGAAATAATACTTTCACAGTCTGTGCGCGAGCCTGCATCCGATCTACCGAGCGGCGGTACGCAGCAGTCTGGGCAGGAGCCTGATGCCGGGCAGCTTCCTGAGCTGCGCTTGGTGTCGGACGCCCGGACGCTGCGTGCGTTGACTCACCCGACGCGTATCGCGCTGATCGAGGCGCTGTGGATCGAGGGTCCGATGACGGCGACCGAGGCTGCCGAGCGTGTAGGCGAGTCTCCGTCGAGCTGTTCGTTTCACCTGCGTCAGCTCGCGCGGTACGGGTTCGTCGAGGAGGCCGGCGGCGCTCGGGGCCGGCGGCGGCCGTGGAAGATGACGAGCCTCGGGATGACGTTCTCGAGCGTGTACGCGGATCCCGAGGCCGAGGTCGCGTTCTCCGCGCTGTCACAGCTGATCCGCGAGCGCCAGCTCGGACGCTACGACGCGTGGCTGCGTAACCGCCGGAGCTATCCGGAGGCGTGGCGCGAGGCGGCGATCAACGACGAGCACATCTTCTGGCTGACGGTCGCCGAGCTTGCCGCCCTGTCGAAGCGGCTCAAGGCGGAGCTGCTGCCGCTTTACCGAGAGCGGCTGACCGACCCCTCGATGCGTCCCGAGGGTGCGCTGCCGGTCGAGCTGCTGGTGCTGGGCTACCCGATCACGCCGCCGTCGGCGGCCGGGTGAACATCCGCTCGCTGGCGCCGCTGCGCCACCGTGCGTTTCGGTTGCTGATCGGCGGTCAGCTCGCATCGAATCTCGGGGACGCGTTCTACGCGGTCGCGCTGCCGTGGTACGTGCTCGCCGGTCACGGCGGGGCGCTGCGTCTCGGGGAGGTGCTTGCCGCCTACGGGATCGCTCGCACGATCGCGCTCGCGATCGGCGGTCACCTCAGCGATCGCCTCAGACCGTGGACGGCGATGATCGGAGCGGATGCCACCAGAGCGCTTGCGCTTGGCGGGCTGGCGGCCGTCGCGGCGACCGGGCCGGCCCGCTTCGAGCTGCTGATCCCGATCGCCGTCGTCGTCGGGGCCGGGGAAGGGATCTTCCTGCCGGCCTCGTTTGCGATCGTGCCCGCGCTCGTGCCCGACGATGATCTGCAGGCCGGCAACGCCCTGACCTCAGGGGGCACGCAGCTGGCGATGCTCGTCGGCCCCGCACTCGGTGGGGCGGTCGTGGCGCTGCTCGGCTCCGCGCCCGCATTCGCCTTCGACGCAGGCTCGTTCCTCGTCTCGACGCTCACCCTCCTCGCGATCCGGCTCGCGCCACGTACCAACGTCGAGCCGGCTTTCACCGCGTCCGCGCACCAGGCCGAGACCAACGGACCAAGCCTCTGGCGGATCGTTCGCTCTGAGCCCATCGTGCCGCTGATCTTCGTGATCACGATCGTCGCGAACCTCGGCTCGGGCGGCATCACCGAGGTCGCGCTTCCCGCGCTGGCCCACGGGCCGTTTCACGCCGGCGCGAGCGGCTATGGCGCACTCCTCGCCGCGATCGCCGGCGGGGCGCTGCTCGGCACGGTGATCGCCGCTCAGACCCAGCGGGCGTCGCGGCCGGCGATCGTCGCGACGCTCGCCTTCCTTGCCCAGTCAGGGTTCATCGCCGCCGTCCCGTACCTCGGCGGCACAGCCGCCGCGGCGGCGACATTGGTGTGCTACGGGGCGCTCAACAGCTTCGCCAACGTGCTCACGATCACCGCCTTCCAGCGCTGGGCCCCCCGCGAGCTGCTCGGCCGGCTGATGGGCCTCATCCTGGTCGGCAGCCTCGGCGTATTCCCCGCATCGGTCCTGATCGGTGGCCTCATCGTCCACTCCTTCGGCCCAGCGATCTTCTTCCCACTCGCAGCGGCAGCCCTGACCATCGCGCTGCTGTTCGCGATCAGCCGCCCCGCCTGGCGCCAATTCGGTGCGCAGGACAGCACCGCCACCAAACCGGTAGTCGCTCGCTCATAAAGCCACCGAGTCGACAGCCTTCCGCTCCGGCACCGATACCGGTTCGGGACGCGACAGCCACCCATGGTGCGTGCGGCATCCCGGACCGCCGGCGGACGGGCACGTCGGAACGCTGGGATAGACGCCCTTGTTCCGCAGTCGGCGAATGGTGGGACTGGCCGGCGCGCACAGCTGCCGTTCGGTCGGTTCGGGCACGGCGCCGCGGCGCGTGCCCGTGACGTCCGCTATGGCGTTCGCTTCGTGGGACGGTTTCGCTGGGGGTCTTGCGGGATCGCCTTCCGGCGTCCGGGCCGTGAGCCCCGCTCAGGCCTGGGGTGCGGGCTGTGCCTGCGATCCTTGAACGCGGCATGTCTTCTCTGCGCTGCGCTGTCGGATTGCCGAATGTGGGTGAGTACGGGGATCCGAGACTGCTGGTCGAGCTGGCGTGCCGGGCGGAGAGCTGTGGCTGGGATGGCGTGTTTATCTGGGATCACGTCGCCTACCGTGAGCCCGGCTGGGCGGTCGCAGATCCATACATCGCTGTCGCGGCGATCGCCGCACGGACGAGCCGTGTGCGGCTGGGGGTGCTGGTCGCGGCGCTGGCGCGCCGGCGCCCGTGGAAGTTCGCGCGTGAGATGGCGACACTTGACGTGCTCTCGGAGGGGCGGCTGATCGTTGGCGTGGGGCTAGGCTCTCAGGGTCAGGAGGAGTTCGCGGCGTTCGGCGAGGACCCGGATCCGCGACGGCGCCACGAGCTGATCGACGAGGGGCTCGAGATCGTCTGCGGGCTGTGGAGCGGGCAGCGGTTTTCATACGACGGTCGTCACTACCAGGTGGCGGAGAGCCTGTTCCTGCCCACGCCGATCCAACAGCCGAGGCCGCCGATCTGGATCGGCGGGCGTTGGCCAACGCGACGATCGTTCCGCCGCGCGGCTCGATTTGACGGCGTGTTCCCTACCTTCGAGGGGGTCGGTCACGTCGAGCTCCCGTCGCCCGGGCAACTCAGCGCCGCCGTCGCGTACACGCAGTCCCGGCGAGACAGGCAGCAGGCCGTGTTCGACGTCGTGCTCGAGGGTCAATCCGACGGTCACGACGATGAGCTGGTCGACGCCTACCAGGAGGTCGGCCTGACCTGGTGGATCGAGAAGCTCGGATGGTTCCGCGGTCCCCTCGACTTCACGCGCAAACGGATCGAGCAAGGACCACCCGCACGCTAACGCTTGCGCCCTCCGTCCGGAAATGCCAATCGAACATACGCCACGGATGGCGGCGCGGCAGACCGGCTGGTGTCTCAGGCTTCGATGGCTACCGCTGCCTGAAGATTGCCCGATGGCGCAAGCGCGGGAGGCGTTTGCAGATCGGGTCTGTAGCGGACCAGGGTTTAGTTACTCGCTGGGCGAGCTTGAACAGTGCATTACGAGCGACGATCCGCGAGCTGTAGTTCGTGATGCTGGGCATCACCCTGCAGGCTGATGAGCTTGCACGAGCTGGCGGAAACTGCCGTCGCATCGACGACAGGGTGCTATCGCCCTGTGATCCCGGTCTGCCACAGCAAGGCAGCCGCGGCTTCGCTGCAGAAGCTGCGCTCCACGTGTGCCCGGGATGGCCCACGCCACGTGCCCGTCCGGTGTCACCACCCGCCGGGTCTCGCCGGCGAGCAGCCCGAATCGATTGCGCACCGGAGGGGCAGGCTCCGAGTCGGCATCGAGACATCATCTGGATTGCGAGCACGGCGAAAGGCCCAAGAGCACGAACAAGCGCGGGATGCGGCGACAATCGAGAAGCGTGGCTCGGCGGTTGTCGGGTTGGTTCGCGCTCGGACACGGCTGGAGCCTTGGCGCGTCGTGTTGATGGCCAAACGGGACGTCCGGACTGCTTCGGAGGCTCGTCTGTAGCTGCTGGCGAAGGTCTCTTGATCGTTTCGGATACGTTTTGGGCTGCTCGTGCGATAAGGGTTAGATGACCGCGACACGTTCTCGGGTCGACTACCGCAGCGACGTGCTGCTCTTGGTCGACTCCGACGCCGACCCGTCGGCGTTCGCCGAGCTGTATGAGCGTCACGTCGTCAGCGTCTATCGCTGGCTGAATCGGCGGATGGGCTGGCTCGCTGCTGACCTGACGGCCGAGACGTTCACCCGTGCCTGGCTACACCGCCACCGCTTCTGTGATGATCGCGATGGGTCGGCGCTGCCGTGGCTGCTGGGGATCGCTGGCAAGCTGGTCGCCGACGCCGCTCGCCACGACCGTGTCGAGACCCAGGCCCGTGAGCGTCTTGGGCTGTCGTGTGAGCTGGCCGATGAGGACGGCCATGACGAGGTCGAGCGGCGGTTGTCGCCGCGGCTGATGCTGGAGCGGCGGCTGGCTGAGCTGCCTGCCCACGAACGTGACGCGATCGATCTGCGGATCATCGAGGAGCTTGGCTATGACGAGGTCGCCCGTCGTTTGAACATCCGTCCAGCCGCTGCACGGCTGCGGGTCTCCCGCGCGTTGGGCCGGCTGCGACGGTCTGTCCCGAAGGAGGAGTGGTGAACGACATCCTGCCCACCAGCCTGACTCGATTCGGGGACGAGCTCGCGCGTGCGATCACGCGCGAGCTCGCGACCCCCGCGCTGACCCCAGCCCGCGGCCAGCGCCCGCCGCGCCGACGTATGCTGGTTCGCGCCGCCGCGGGCTGCGCGGTCGCTGGTGCTGCCGCGGCTGGGATCGCGATCGTCACCACCGCCGGCGGCGCGTCTGACTCGGCATGGGCCCAGCACGTACTGCGCGCTGCCGATATCGCGCTGCCCAAGCCCGCGCCGAACACGATCGTGTACGTCTCGGTCACGCAGACGATGACGCCTGCGGCACGCCGCGCGACCGTCAACGCTGCCGCGATCGTCAACGCCGAGGGCTGGTTTCAGCAGGGCGGCCCGTCGCGCTGGGTGACCCGTGAGACGGTCCCCGACGGCACGCCGGTCTGGCAGAGCGACTCGGGCATCTACGACGTCGCAGCAAATCGGGTGTACGTGATGCCGCCGCTCCCCGGCGGCCATCCTCGCTATACGTTGACTAAGGGCGCGACGGATGGCTCGTTCACGTTGCGGATCGCCACCGCCCACGGCCCGGTGCGCCAGACGATCCCCACTTCTGAGGCCCGTGCGCTGCGCACCGGCGCCGACCAGGTCACGTGGTCAGAGGATTGGAACGGGCACCAAGCGACGCTGCAGCCGATGGTCTTCCCGAGCATCCGGTCGCTGAAGCAGACCGAGGCCCAGCAGCCCAACGACACGTCGCTGAGCTTCCCGGCGCAGCTGCATCGGCTGCTGCAGTCCGGGCACGCGCGGGTTGCGGGCCGTGTCACGGTCGACGGCCGCGCCGCGATCAAGATCGAGCTGCCCGGCGCGCACCAGAGACTGTGGATGACCTACTACGTCGACCCGACGACATACGCGCCGATCGAGCTCGACAGCTACGGGTTCGACAGCCCCAAAGACGTCACCCGCCTCGTGTTCCACACCTACCAACGACTGCCGACCAAGGGCAACGCACGATTGCTGCAAGTCCAAATACCGCGTGGCGCGACCGTCGAGCGCAGCGCGACCGGCTACTTCCAGCACACCCCCGCACCGCTGTTCTGGTAGCTGTCATCGACATAGCTCCTCGCCACCCAGCCGGGCGCCCGGGGGCAGGCGCGCAGCGGACCTGCGGCTCGCGTTGCGGCGATTCGCCAACCGCCGTGGCTGCGGCACAGCGACTGTGGGCTGGCACGGCCGGCGGGCACGGCTCAGGCGCAAGAACCCTGACCGGTCCCGACGGCTGATGAACCCCGACGCTCCCCCGCAGCTTCACGGCGCGGCTGACGACAAACGCCTGCAGGCTGCGGTACGAGGTCTCAGCGCGGGCGATCAGCAGCTGCTGTTGCTGATCGCCCGCGATCACCTCAACGGCGACGAAATCGCCGCGCTGCTGGGTGTCTCGACCGCCACCGTCGCCGTCCGCCTTGATCGTGCACGCGTCCGTCTGGCCCGGGCGCTAGCTGCTCAGAAGATCAGAGCTTGCGAACCTCCACCGACCACACTGGACGCCAGGGCAGATCATCGCGGTGGATCACAGGCTGGCATGCGACGCTGAGGTTCGCTCCGAATCGTCACAGACAGCGATGCAGCACCTAGCTGAAGCGGTGCCGCTGCCAATGAAGCGGTGCCGCTGCCAACCGAGCAGCATCACGACGTCTCCACTCCTTGGTCGAATCCAGCCTCGAACCACTACGCGGCCGTAGAGCGAACGATCTATTAGGGTCCATCGCGATCTCTGAACACGACCAAATGGTTGAGCGCGCGTTCACCGCGCAGGCGGAGGGGTTCAACGCGAGCCCTGTGATGAACGCCCGGGCGGTTCTCGATCTGCTTGTGCAGTTCGCCGCGCCTGCCGCGACCGACGCGTGGCTTGAGATGGCGTGTGGGCCGGGAATCGTGAGCCGCGCGTTGGCGCCGCTTGTGCGAGAGGTCCGGGGGATTGATCTCACGCCGGCGATGGTGGAGCTCGCTCGCGCGGAGGCCGCGCGGGCCGGGATCAGCAACGTGACCTTCGAGGTTGGCGACGCGACCGCCACTGTCTTGGATGCTGACAGCGTGGACGGTGCGATCAATCGAGTCTCGTTGCATCACATCCCGGTTCCGGGTCGGCTGATCGCCGAGATGTCTCGTGTCGTGCGGCCGGGCGGTCGCGTCGTCGTTGGCGACCATCTTGGCGACGAGGCTCGCGACGACTTTGCATGGTCTCAGGCAGTCGAGCGTTTGCGAGATCCCTCACACTGGGCGTCGCTGACCCTCAGCGAGCTTCACGATCTCGGGGCCAGCGCTGGGCTCACGCTCATCGACGAGCGGGTCATCCCGCTCACGCTGGATTTCGACGAGTGGCTGCAGCGCGGCACCAGCGACCTAGACGCGCACGCACTCATCGAGGATCTCATCGGCCGACGACCGGCCGGAACTGATCGCTTCCGGCTGCGCGAGCGCGATGGCGCCCGCATGCTCGAGCTTCAGATGTGGATCGGTGCGTGGCGGACCGTGTCTGGCTGAGCTACCGACGTCGCGCTGATTCGTAAGCCACGCAGGACGCGGACGATCCACCGCGATCGCGGGGTCGTTCATGCAGCACGGTTTGCGCGAAGCTGGCTCCTCGAGACGCGCCACTTCCGTCTCCGCGAACAGGCAGAAGTCTCCAGGGAGAGGCAGCAGCATTTCACGGCTTCGCTCTCGGCCGAATCCAGCCTCAATATGCACCTGCTTTCGCTCGTCAACACGGTATGCGACTTCACCCCGGTCGGCGCGTTGCCGGCCACTGTCGGTCCGTGTCGGCGAGGCGCACCTCTGCGTTCACGGACTCGGAGGGCTTCGGGCAGATGCCGGTCGGCGCAGACCCCGTCTGAAGCGACAGCCGCGCGCCAGAGTCGCCCCTCGGCGGCAGAGCGGAAGCAGTGCCGTAGGATTCTGGGGATGGCTCAGGTCAGGGTTCGGCGCGACACGCTGGCCAGGATGCTGCGGAGTCACGGTGAGGATGATCTCGCCGACCGTGCAGGAGCTTGCAAGTTGGGGCTGTGTGTTGTCTTCCGTGCGACCAGTCAGTCGAGCGCGTGGTGCGATCGCATCGACAGCGCGTTTGGAGTCGAGGCGTGAGCCGATTCTTCAGGCCTCCCCCGGATCCGTGGCCTGAGCAGGCTGCGCCGAGGAACTCGCCGCCTTGGACCGGGCGGCCACAGGGTCCGCCGCTCGGGGCGGTGGTCAGCGAGCTGCTGTTGGCGCGCTCCGAGCAAGCGGAGGTCTATATCGACTACATCGACGCCTACCCGGAGGGATTCGAGCTCGAGATCCGGGCGCGCGCCAGCGTCGCGTATGGCGAGCTTGCCCGCGCTGGTGACGAGTCTGGGCCACACCCCTTCGGGCGGCACTGGCCGATGGTCGGTGAGCGGCGGGATCTGCTCCCGCCGCAGCTGCTGCGCGTCGGCGTGAAGTTTGCCGACGGTCGCAGCGCGACCAACATCGGCGGGCACGACCGTCCGGTGGGCGGCCCGGTGATTGATGCCTTGAGTGGTGGGTGGGGCGGTGGCGAGGAGAGCCGCTTTCACCAGGGCTACTGGATCTCACCGCTGCCGCCGCCAGGTCCGGTCTCGCTCGTCGGTGAGTGGCCAGCCGTCGAGATCCCGGTCACCTGCCAGGTACTCGACGCGCAGGTGATCCTCGACGCCGCTGAGCAAGCGCGAGCGATGTTCGGTGACGGTCACCACGTCCGCAGAGACGGACGCGATTGGCGCCTCGGGAGCGACGTCGAGGTCAGGTGGATCAACGATCGAACGTCGGCGGGCAACACGATCACGTCCGCGATCCCGCCGGTGTTCGCTTCCTATTGCACCCTGGAGCTGCCGGAGGCGAACGAGGGGGCGGAGGCGGTCCGGCACGCACACGCGGTGATCGAGCTGCTGACCGCGCTGACCCCGGAGCAGCCGTGGTGGCTTGGCTACCTCGATACGGGCGCGAGTGACGTCGTCTTCCCGTATGCCCCGAGGACGACGGTCTACTACGGGTATGGCTACGTGCTCGTCGAGGCCGGGCCTCGGCAGGCCGCCGACTGGCGCGAGCAGGGGTGGAACTGGTCGCTGCCTGACCTGATGTTCCCAGCGGACCGGTCATGGCTGGTCTCGACCATGTGGGACGACAGCTGGTCCTCGATCGGCGGCTCCGAGCAGCTTGTGGAACGAGTTCTGAGCGACACCGCGCTCGGGCCGCGAGCCAGACGGGTGGTTGCCGGACAGGATGCGACACCGCCCGGTCACGAGGCGAGCTGAACAAGCTCACACTGCGTCTTGGTCGGCATCATCGGGCCGTGCCGCAGCGCTGTCCGACGACGACGTGGTAGCGACATCTCGCGGCTCGGGACCACTATCCAGCAAGAGCAGACACTCGTGAGTGCCAGTTTGCAGCCCATCCGACAATGACGGCTTGGTCGCTTGTAAGGGCGAATCGGCCTCCCGCTACTCATCGAAAATCTGCTGGCGATAGATGCTGGGACAGATAGCAGGCGACGGCTGGCGATCTTCGGTGCGCCGCTGGCGCGCCAGCACCACCGTCGAGCGGCTGTGCTCGCGGCGTGTCAGAGGTCGACCTGATCGACCTGTTCGACGAATGAGCTGGTGCGGCAGCTCGCGTGGCAGGCAGCTGCGATAGTCCGGCTCGACTGGCGCGGGCAAGCGAACCGCGTCGATCTCGTCAGATCCGTCGAGGATCGCGCGCGACTCGATGGATCCCGTCCATCACGTGCCCGTCGTGCCCGAGGATGACGGGATGCGAGAGGTCAGCCGCCGCGTCAGGATCCGGGCGGATCGACCTCGGCTGAGCCCACCGTCTCGTCGGCGCCGATCACGGCCCGCCGGTCGCGGCCGAGCGGCTCGAGCAGCGGCGTCGCGGCTCGGTGCAGCTGCTCGAGCGCGTTGCCAGCTCGAGCGTGTGACTCCGTGGCGGCTCCATCGCCGCCGTCTCGCTGCGTAGCGGCTCCGTCGCCGCTGTCGCGCAGCGCCAGGAATAGCTGAGCGGCCACCCGCTGGGCGGCTTCGAGAAACCTTCTCGACATCTTCGCCTCGATTAGAACGGGCGCGCTCGTGAGCAGCATCTGCGTGTACGTGCGCACCGCCTGAGACGCCTCGTCGCGATCCTCGTCGGACGCTCTCGATGCGGGTGAGCAGCGGGTAATCGCGCCTGCGGCACGGTCAGCCTGAGCGACGATCACCGCAGCCTGGGCGGCGACGGCGAGGGAGCGATCCTTGAGCTGCCGCATGCGGTTCACGCGATCGACGATCAGCACCGTCAGCAGCAGCACGAGCACCCCGGCGACGACCGAGGCGGTGAATGAGTGCCGCGACCACCACGCGCGAGCCGACCCGTCGCTGATATCGAGGATCACCAATGCGACGGTGACCACCAGCACCAATAGGGCGCCTGACCATGCGCGATATCGCTCCAGCATCAGCCGACAATTGTCGCGTCGAATCGGGCGTCAGGAGCGGCCATCATCGTGCAGCCGCCAGCTGTCACGAGAGGCCCGATACAGCACGTGCGGTCTCAGCGGCCCTGAAGGCAGCTGTGGATGGGCGAAGTCGTCGGCCTGATCCCGGCCCATCCCGATGCGAGCCATCACCGCCTGCGAGCGGCGGTTGACGGCGGAGGTGAACGACACGATCTCCGGGAGCCCGAGCTGCTCGAACCCGAAGCGCAGTGACGCGATCGCCGCCTCGGTCGCATAGCCGTTGCCCCAGTGCTCCCGCGCCAGGCGCCATCCCACCTCGACCGCCGGCGTGAAATGCGCCGTGAACGCTGGTCGGGCCAGCCCGACGAAGCCGACGAACTCCGGCCCGCCGACCACCTCGACGGCCCACAGACCCCAGCCGTGCGCGGCGATGTGCGAGCCGGCGCGCGCCGCCAGCTGATCGCTTTGCACCCGCGTCAGTGGCGCGGGAAAGTAGCGCATCACCTCCGCATCCGCGTTCAGCTCCGCGAACGGTTCGCGATCCGCGTCGCGCCACGGTCTCAGCACAAGCCGTTCTGTGCGAAGCTCCCAGGCCGTCACGCGACCGCGTCGATCCGCAGCTCGCGTACACCACGCGGCGTCTCCACCGCGACGACCTCCTCCGGCCGGTGTCCCAGCAGCGCCTGCGCCACCGGCGAGCTGGCCGACAGCATCCCGTCGCCCGGCCGCGCATCGTTGGGCGAGACGATCTTCAGCTCGCGCGTGTCCCCGGACCCGAGGTCGGTCACCGTGACCTTGCTGCCGTGGCGCACCTCGCCGGTCGTGGCCGTCTCGACGACGACCGCCGCGCGCAGCTGCTCGCGCAACCGCAGGATTCGCGTCTCAAGATGCGCCTGCGCCTCCTTGGCCGCGTGGTATTCGCCGTTCTCCTTGAGATCGCCGAATTCCCGAGCGGTCTTGATCCGCGCGGCGATCTGAGTCCGTCCGCTCGTCTCGAGCTCGCTCAGCTCGTCGCGCAGCGTGCGCAGCTCCTGCTCAGTCATCGAGATGCCTTCCACAACTTCTCCTGCCTTGGTCGCCTGCCGGCTCAGACACGTTAGCGACGTCGCCCGTAGCCCCGCCCGTGCCACACCTGAGAGCAGTGCCCGCCGCCGAGCCTATGCTTGAACGCGATGGCTGCGCCAACTCGCGACATCGAAACCCGTGCGGACTGCGAGCAGCTGATCCGCGCGTTCTACGGCCACGCGCTGACCGACCCCGTGATCGGCTTCATCTTCGTCGACGTGGCGCACCTGGACCTGGAGGCGCATGTACCACGGATCACCTCGTTCTGGGAGACGATCCTGCTCGGCGCACGCTCCTACGGCGGCGGCGCGTTCGCGCCTCACATCGCACTCAACGCCCGCGTGCCGCTGCGTGCCGGCCACTTCGCGCGCTGGCTGTGGCTGTGGGAGCGGACCGTCGACGGTCTGTTCACGGGCGAGCGTGCCGAGCTCGCCAAGCAGCATGCGCGACGCGTGGCCGCTGCCTTTCATGCGCGGCTGGCGCGGATCACGCCGGCGCCGCCGCCCGTGGTCGACGCCGCTGCGCCGTCCGACGCCGACCGGACGAAGCCTACGCTCGTGGTAGTCAAGTCCGGGCTTACGCGCGAAGCTCCGGCCGGCGGTGAGCCGGGGCCGCAGCAAGCGTGAGCTGACGCGGGGGCTGGCCTTGGGGCCTGCCCCCGGTTGCAAAAGCGGGAGGCTGCCGCCAAGACCGCAGGTGCGGTCACAATCTCCTCCTGCGACACGACTTAGCGGACATGGAGGGTGATCTCGGCTTCGACGAGCTGCCGTTGACCTCCGGGAGCTTCGATCCGGAGGCCTTCGCTGAGCTGTACCGCCGTCATGAGCGCGCGGTCGCGCGGTTCATGCTCTGCAAGACGGGGAGTGCTGAGCTTGCCGCGGATCTGACCGCGGAGGTGTTTGCGGCGGCGCTGGTGGCGTGGCGGCAGCGGTCGCGGCCGGCGATCGATGAGCGCGCCTGGTTGTTCGGGATCGCGCACCACAAGCTCGCCGACAGCTACCGGCGTGGACGTGTGGAGGAGGCAGCCAGACGCCGGCTGGGGATGCGCGCGATCGCGATCAGCGACGAGTCGCTCGCGCGAATCGAGGCGCTGACCGCAGAGACGCCCGCGTCCGAGCTCGTCGAGGGACTGTCGGCTGAGCAGCGCGCCGCGATCAGGGGGCGGGTGATCGACGGGCGCGACTACGCGGAGATCGCGTCGGAGCTGCTGGTCTCCGAGCAGGTCGTGCGCAAGCGCGTGAGCCGCGGGCTGCAGCGGCTGCGCCGGACGCTTGGAGGTGGACGATGAGCCTGTTGCCAGAGGTCGAGCGCGAGCTGCTGCGCGCGGCGCGGTCGCCGCTGCCGGATGAGGCGCCGGATGCCGGTGCGGGGGAGGGACGGTCCGGACGGCGCACGCGCCGTCCGGACCGCCCCTCGGCGTCGAGCATCTCCGCCGTGGCGGCCGTGCTCGTGGCGTTGGCTGTCGGGGCCGTGTTCCTGTCCGTGCTCCACCACGCTGGCGCGATGCGGACGGGCAGTCGAGCCGCGACGGGTCCGACGACCCAAGGCGTCCACGGCATCGCACGCAGCGGTTTCCCGGGCGCGCCGCGCACGCAGCGTGACGGGGACGGCGTCGCCAGCTGGACGTGCCCGCTGGCGGCGCCGAGCCGCTACCTGCCGCCCCGATCCGGGTGCGTCACCGTCGGGCTTGCCGATCTCACCGGAAACGGCCACGCCGACCTGATCCTGGTCTACTCGCGGCTGAGCGGGTCGGCCATCCGCCAGTCCGGCCCCTCGACAGGCTCGGGCAAGCTGTACCAGGCCGAAGCGGCGTTCCTGAAGGTCGTGCTCCCGGATGGTCACAGCGTCGCCGCCCGTATCCGCGGTGCTAGAGCCGCCGCACTCGTCGGGCTTGGGGACGTCAACCGTGACCGCGGCGAGGAGCTGTTCATCGAGGTCTCGCACATCTCCAGCGGCTCGACCGCCGTCGCCTACGGCTTCCACGACGGCCAGCTGATCCCCGCCGGCGTGACGCTCG
>JASHQV010000433.1 GCA_030038955.1 Solirubrobacteraceae bacterium | reverse complement strand
CTCGAGCGGATTGCTGCCGCGCTGGCGGTGGACGCGTCGGTCGAGGTGGCCGATGCCGCCGATGCGGTGGAGGCGCGGTACGTCGGCGGAGACCTCGGAGTGCTGATCGGCTACCACGGCTCGGTGATCGATGCGGTCCAGCACCTTGCCTACCGGATCGCTTGCCGGGGCGCAAGCGAGCGCAAGCAGGTGACGGTGGATGCCGGAGGCTATCGGGAGCGCCGTGCGGCAGCGCTCCGGGCGACCGCCGATCAAGCGGCGGAGACTGCGACCAGAGACGGGCGCGCTGTTCGCCTGGAGCCGATGAGCGCGTTGGAGCGAAAGGTCGTACACGAGCACCTGAAGGCCAGACACGACATCGAGACCTATAGCGAGGGGCAAGAGCCGTCGCGCCGGCTCGTCGTGGCACCACTGGTCGGCTGATCGAGGTTTCACGTTTTGCTCTACGGTGAAACAGCCGTGGCGAGGCAAGCCACAACGACCGCGAGCTTGCTCGCACCGCTCGCACCATGGCTGGTTGACGCGCTCAGGGCGTTGGCCTGGGTGTCCATCGTCGATTCAGCCCGAGCCACATGATGGAACGGCTGTCTGATTTCGATCGTGGACTGTTGGTGGGCCTGCTGCTGGGCGAAGGCTCCTTCGGCGGAGACGGCAAGCAGCCTCAGGTGACGCTGAGGATGCACGTTCGCCACGAGGCGATCTTCCGCTGGCTGATCACTCGCTTTCCCCGGTCGCGGCTGTATGGGCCCTATCACCACGGAGGCCGGTCCTACTACCAGTGGATGGCGCGCGGCCGCGTGCTGGTGGAGGACCTGCTGCCGCTCCTGGAGCAGGAGCTCCGTCCCGATGTCGACGCGCACGCGAGTAGCAGGTTAGGGGAGATGTGCGAGCGCTACGCCGCATACATAGAGCGCGAGCGCCGGCTGGTGGACGCCGCGCCGCGTCCGGGCGAGCGCCCGCCGCCACCGCCAGGCGGCGGCTCGCCGGCGACGGATGGTGAGCGGCCGTTGCAGCGTGAGCCTTCGGCCACGCTCTCCGAGCGCTCGTCCGCGAGAGATGACGCTTCCGGATTCGGCAGCTAGGCGGCTTGGCGATCTCGCGCGCCGCTTCGAGCTGCGCCCCGATGCGGAGCAGAAGCTGCGATGCCTGGCTGAGCTTTTGGCAGTCGATCCGCTGGCGCCGACGGCTGTCAGAGACGCCCTGAGAGTCGTCGACGACCACCTGGCCGACTCACTGGTGGCGCTGGAGCTGGATGTCGTGGCAACCGCAACGGTGATCGCGGACATCGGCAGCGGTGCTGGCATCCCGGGCCTGCCGCTGGCAATCGCGCTTCCGGATGCTCAGGTCAATCTGCTGGAGAGCAATCGCCGCAAGGCACAGTTCATCGCCCGCGCCACTCGCGAGTGCGGCATCGACAACGCCCGCGTGGTTGTCGGCCGCGTCGAGAGTTGGCGCGATGGCTTCGGGTCCTGTGATCTGGTGACGGCTCGCGCGCTCGCGCCACTGAACGTGGTTGCGGAGTACGCCGCACCATTGCTGAGGCTCGGCGGCGCGCTGGTGGCATGGCGTGGCGGCCATGATCCAAAGGCTGAGGCCGCGACCGCTCGAGCTGCGGCGCTGCTCGGGTTGGAGCTACTGCCACCAGCGCGTGCTGTTCCCTACCCAGAGGCGAGCTCCCGGTATCTGCACGTCATCTGCAAGGTGGCCCCTACGCCCCCGCGATTCCCCCGCCGCGTCGGGGTGGCAGCGAAGCGCCCGCTCGGCGCGAGCTCGAGCATGGTACGCGACTGATCCGTGTCTGACGTGAGCGCTAGCGTCACTGCCCGTCGCATGGGCACGGTGTACGCGATCACAAACCAGAAGGGCGGAGTTGGAAAGACCACCACTGCCGTCAACCTCGCCGCCTGTGTCGCCGAGGCTGGCTACGAGGCGCTGCTCGTGGACGTCGATCCGCAGTCCAACGCCACCGTCGGCCTCGGTCTGTCCAAGGACCTCGAGCGCACGCTGTACGACGTGCTCAGCGGGATGCTGCCGCTCGAGGATGTGGTGGTCGGTGCCGGTCCCGAGCATCTCTGGGTCGTTCCCGCCGGACCCGATCTCGCCGGCGCGACCGTCGAATTGCCCCGCATCGCGGGCTCCGAGACGCGCCTGCGCCAGGCCTTGGCCGGCGTTCGAAGCCGGTACGCATTCACGTTCCTGGACTGCCCGCCGTCACTCGGTCCGCTGACCGTCAATGCGCTCGCCGCCGCCGACCGGGTGATCGTGCCGGTGCAGGCGGAGTACTTTGCGCTCGAAGGTCTGGCCGGTCTGCTGGATACTCTGGCGTTGATCCAGCGCGAGCTGAATCCTCACCTCACGATCGCCGGCATGCTGCTCACGATGTTCGATTCCCGCACGCGCTTGGCCCAGGATGTGGAGCGGGAGATCCGCCAGCACTTCCCGGCGCTGGTGTTTGACACGGTGATTCCCCGAAACATCCGCGTCGGCGAGGCGCCGAGCTTTGGCAAGCCGGTAATTCATCACGATCCCCACTGCGCCGGTGCGGGCGCGTATTTCGAGCTGGCAAAGGAGGTGGCCGCGCGTGGCTGAGCGACCCAAGGGCATGGGGCGGGGTCTGGCAGCGATTCTGAATGTGGCTCCGCGTGACGAGCCCGAGGAGCTTCGGGAGCTGCCGCTGGCTGCGATCTCGCCAAATCCGGCGCAGCCCCGACAACAGTTCGATCAGGCGCAGCTCGTCGCTCTGGCCGACTCGATCCGCGCCCGCGGAGTCGTCCAGCCGATCCTGGTACGCCCGGAGGGAACGAGCCAGTACCAGCTGATCGCCGGCGAGCGGCGCTGGCGTGCGGCCCAGCTCGCCGAGCTGAACGTGATCCCCGCTATCGTCCGATATCACGACGACGCGGCTTCGCTGGAGCTGGCGTTGATCGAGAACATGGTCCGCGAGGATCTCAACCCGGTCGACGAGGCCCGGGCATGCGCAGCACTGGTGGAGGAGATAGGCTTGACTCGCGAGCAAGTCGGGCTGCGGATCGGCCGCAGCCGTGTGACCGTCTCGAACCTGCTCCGCCTCCTGGAACTGCCGGACGAGGTCCTCGAGCTGCTCGAGCAGCGCCGCCTCAGCGAAGGCCACGGCCGCGCGCTGCTGCTTGCGGCCGACAACTCCGAGCGGCGCACGCTGGCTCGCCAGGCGGCGGCTGAGCAGTGGTCGGTACGCGAGCTCGAGCGGCGCGCTCGCCAGCACGCGGCTGCCTCGAAGCGCCGGATCCCTCGCCAACCTCGCGAAGCGGACGAGCATCCGGATCGCGAGGCCGCCGCCGAGCAGCTCGCCGAGGCGCTCAGCGAGGCGCTCGGCGCCGACGTCCGTGTGCGCTGCGTGGCGAGCGGCTACACGGCCCAGCTCAGCTTCGCCACAGCGGACGATGCGCTCGAGCTCGCCCGCCGTGTGCAGATGCGGTCGGTCGTCTGAGCCGACGATCGGCTGCTCGCCGATGAGCCGGCCCGCCGTGATTAGCATGGATCCGACCCCTGCGCGCCCGAATCAGGGTGCTATAAGCTGATATCATCATGCATGTGCCGAGCGAAGATCGTGCCCAGATACCACTCTACGTGCGTCTGTCCGCCGAACCCAGCCGACGACTCGAACGTGCCGCGTCCGCCTCCGGGCTGAGCAAGCGACGGATCGTCGAGGATGCGGTCAGCGAGCACCTACGTGACGACCGCTTCCTGGTCGGTCGTATCGCCCTGCGCGAGGAGCTGCCCGAAGTGCTGACGCTGGACGAGGCGGCCGCGCTGCTGCGCGTCGACCGTGCAAAGCTTGCGGCGGCGGCCGCGGCCGGCGACGCCCCTGCCCGCCGGATCGGCAGCAGCTGGCGGTTTGCCAAGGCGGCCCTGCTCGCCTGGCTCGCTCAGTCCTCTACGCCGATCGCTCCCTAGCCGCTGTCTCTGCCCGCTAAGATTGCTGCCGCTGCGGCCGCAGGCTGTGGGCGCAGAGTTTGCGCCGGCGCTCCCGGGAGTGCGGTTGCGACTCGAGCGGATCGCCTCCGGTCACGCGGCTCGCAGTCGAAGGGCGATTAGCTCAGTCGGTCAGAGCGCTTCTCTGATAAGGAAGAGGTCCCAGGTTCGAGTCCTGGATCGCCCACTCGCCGATCGCCCGCATGTACGGGCGATTTTCGTTTCTGGGCTATACGAGGACCCCTCTCAGAGCGATGCTCTCGAAGTCAGTATGGAAGCCCCTTGCGAGGCGAGTGGCTTCGCGATCGTCACCGATGGGTCATACGGAGCGGTCCGCGGTTCGAAGCCTTGCTGCGGCGAAGGATGCGGCGGCGGAGGATCTGAGAGATGGTGCTGGGGTCGATCCATCCCGGGCAGCAAAGACTCCCGGACGGGGCGCGGCCTGGACGGGGCGCGTGCCGGCCGGGGGTCACCGAGAGCGTGCGTCGTGATGCGGCCAGCCTCAGGACGCGCGGGCTGTGGCTACAAGGACTTGCCCTACCGGCCGGACGAGGCCACT
>JASHQV010000432.1 GCA_030038955.1 Solirubrobacteraceae bacterium | reverse complement strand
GAGGCGATCATCGCCGCTTGCCGCGCAGCAGCGCCGCAACCACCCGCTGCATCCGTGGGCGCAGCTGACCGTCGGCACCACCGGCCAGCTGGTGCATCGTCAGACCGTCGACCGTCGCCACCAGCAGGTGCGCGTCGCCCTCGGGGTCGGCTGTGCCGGCGCGTCGCAGCAGCGTCACCGCCGCCTCGAGATAGGCGTCGGTCCAGCGCTGCGCCAGCTCCTGCAGCGCCGGCCGCCGCGTCGCCTCGAACCACAGCGAGTAGGAGGCGACCAGCGACCCGCGGCCGTGGCGCAGCTCGCGCTCGAGCGGCCCGACGAGCAGCGCCACCAGCGCCTCCTCGACGTCATCGGTGTCGAGCTCGGCGGCGTGCGTGCGCAGCCGCGCGATGTCGCGCTCGGCGGCGAGCTCGAGCGCCGCTGCGAGCAGCTCATCCTTGGAGGAGAACCAGTAGGTCGTCGACGCCAGTGGCAGCTTGGCGGCCTCGGCGACGCGCCTGTGCGTGACCGCCTCCGGCCCCGCGTCGGCGACGACGCGCAGGACCGCGTCGAGCAGTGCCGTGCGCCTGGCGGCGCCCCGGGGCCGGGTCGCACTCCGCGTGGTGGCGACAGAAGACATCGGTACAAATGTACCAAATCGGGCGTGGCGCAAACCCTCGCCGCGGGCACGCTCACGAGCCTGCAGCCCAGGCCTGCGGGCGCTCAGGCCGCGACCGCCCGCGAGCCCTCGAGGATCGCCTCCTCGAGGCTGCGGGGACCGAGCACGTCACCGGCGCGAACGACGCCCGGCGTCGCCTCCAGCGCCGGCCACAGCCGGTCGTCGGGGACGCGGCCCTGGGCGAGGACGAGCGTCTGCGCGAGCGGAAGCGGCCGCTCGCGGCCGGAGAAGACGTGCCGCAGCGCCAGCTCGCCACTGCTCGCGGAAAGCTCGGCGTGATGGGCGATCACGACGCCGGCCAGGTCGAGGCGGGCCAGGTACAGGTTGCGCTGATACTGGTGCAGCGTCTCCCCCGGATGCGTCGCGGCACAGGCGAGGATCACGTCGTGACCGGCGGCCCGCAGTCGCTCGGCCGCGTCGAGCCCGGCCCAGTCGCCACCCCAGTCGGCGACGAGCACGGGTCCCGCCAGCTGCTCGGGTGTCCGGATCGCGTCCCAGGCCGACACGACGTGGAGGTCGGCGGCGGGCAGCGGTGGCCGGTAGGGCGCCGCCCCGGTGGCGAGCACGATCAGCTCCCAGCTTTCCTCGGGCAGGCGATCCCCGACCTCGGATCCCAGCTCAACCGAGACGCGAGCGTGTCGCAGGCGAGCTTTGGCCGTCCGCTGCCAGCGCTCCCACACCTCGGCGTGGGCCGGCGCGAGTCCGGCAAGGCGGAGCTGGCCACCGAGCGCGTCCGCACGCTCGTGGAGGGTCACGGCAGCGCCCAGCGAAGCGGCTTCGATCGCCGCGCTGACGCCCGCGGGGCCGCCACCGATCACCAGCACGCGACGGCCGGCGACGCTTGCACGCGGCTGCGCGGCTCGCTCACGTCCGGTACGAGGATTGACGACGCAGCCGATCGGAACGCCGGCGTGGTAGTGCCCGATGCACGCCTGGTTGCAGCCGATGCACTCGATCACGGGTCCGCGCTCGGGGTCCTGCGCCTTGGCGACCAGCTCGGGGTCGGCGATCAGCGCCCGCGTCATCCCGACGACGTCCGCCCGCCCAGCGGCGACGATCGCCTCCGCGTCGTCGAGGTCGACGATGCGCGTGGCGGCGATCACCGGCGTCGGCGCGACCGCCTGCCGCGCAGGTGCGAGCGCGTCGGCGATCGCGTTCTCGGCGGCCGGCGGCGGTGGCGCGATCCAGGTCGAGGCGGCGTACGTCGCGGAGTGGCCGAGCACGAACGAGAAGAAGTCGAGCACGCCGTCGCCGTGCAGCGCCGCTGCGATCTCGGCGCAGGCGGTGGCGTCCAGCAGGTCCGAGCCGAACTCGTTGGCGCTCAGCCGCGCGCCCAGCGCCATGTCCGGGCCGATCGCCGTGCGCACGGCGGCGATCACCTCCCGAGCCAGCCGCAGACGCGCCTCCAGCTCGCCGTTGTAGTGGTCCCGCCGGTGGTTGGAGCCGGGGGAGAAGAACTGGGAAACCAGGTAGCCGTGCGAGAACGACAGCTCGATCCCGTCGATGCCGCCGTCGCGGGCGAGCCGGCCCGCTGTCGCGTAGCCGTCGACGAGCTCGCGCAGCTCGCGCACGGTCAGCGCGCGGGGCTCGCTCTTGAAGCGTGCGGACGGCACCGGCGAGGGAGCGACCGCCGGCGCGCGCGGCGGCGCCGAGATCTGCTCGCGACCACCGTGGAACAGCTGCACGAGCAGCCGCGTGTCGTGCGGCTTGACCGCGTCGACCAGCCGCCTGTAGCCGGCGCTGATCTCCGGCAGGTAGCCGCCCAGCGTGTGCGCCGTCAGCAGCCCGGTGGGATGCACGGCGGTGGCCTCGAGAAAGATCGCCGCGACGCCGCCGGCGGCGCGGGCGCGGTGGTAGGCGACCAGCTTTTCGGTCGGCAGATGGTCGTCGACGAGGCTCGTCTGGTGGGAGGTGGAGACGACGCGATTGCGGAGCGTCAGCGGGCCGATCGAGACCGGCGAGAGCAGTGTCGGGTAGGACGTCATCGCGGCCAGCATTATTGTCCGCGGCGTGATGACGACGCTGGCGCGAACCGAGCGATGACGATCGTCGGACCAGCCGTGCGCACCGGCGGCCACGTCGTCACCGAGAGCCTGACCGCGCTCGGGGC
>JASHQV010000431.1 GCA_030038955.1 Solirubrobacteraceae bacterium | reverse complement strand
GACGAGCGCGTGTGCATCGTCACCGTGGGCGGCTCGGGCGTCGGCGGCAGCCTCCTGCGCCGCGTGATCGCGAGCTTCCCCGAGGCGAAGCGCCTCGTCCCCGAGCTGCGGATGATCGCCGTCGCCGGGCCGCGCGTCGACCCGGAGTCGCTGCCCGGGTGCGATGGCCTCGAGATCCGCGCATACGTGTCCGACCTGTACCGGCACCTGGCCGCGTGCGACCTCGCGGTCGTCCAGGGCGGCCTCACCACCGGCATGGAGCTGACCGCCAACCAGCGCCCGTTCATCTACTTCCCGCTCGCGCACCACTTCGAGCAGAGCCTCCACGTCGACCACCGCCTCCGTCGCTACGGCGCCGGGCGGCGGATGGAGTTCGATCGCTCACCACCGGACGCGATCGCGGAGGCGATCGCGTCCGAGCTGGGGCGGCCGGTCGACTACCGCAAGGTCGCGCCGGATGGCGCAGCCCGGGCGGCGGCGATCATCGCCGAGCTGCTGTGAAGCCGCGTCCGCGCCGGCCAGCCGAAGCCGCGTCCGCACCGACCGGATGAAGCCGCCTCCGCGCGGACCGCGACCGTCGTGGAAGAGCCCCGCATCTGCGGGGCTCTTCGTTAGCAGGCCTGTAAGCCGGATTCTGTCGTGAGCAACCATCCATCTAAGCGGCCTACCCGGACCTTGGCGGGCAACCTGCGAACGGTCCTGCTTGGCCTTGCATCAGGTGGGGTTTGCCTGGCACGCCGCGTCACCGCGACGCCGGTGCGCTCTTACCGCACCATTTCACCCTTACCGGCCCGAGGCGCTGCGGAGCAGCCCCTCGGGCTTAGGCGGTGTCTTTTCTGTGGCACTTTCCCGCGGGTTTCCCCGGGTCGGCGTTACCGACCACCTCGCCCTGTGATGTCCGGACTTTCCTCGAAGGCTCGTCACCCCCGCGGCTGCTCAGCCTGCATACGGCAGAATAGCGTCGCGCGGCAGCCGAGCGCCGCCAACCGCGTCGCCAAAATCGTTCACTGCAAGCGGCTGCCGCAGCTGCGGCAGCGACCTTCCACCGGTAGCGCGCCGGCGCCCCAGGCCGGCGCCAGCTGTCCGCGGCAGACCGGGCAGGAGGACGTCGTTCCGATCAGAAGCTCCTGCCAGCTGGTCGCAATCAGGTCGTCGAGCGTCGCTCGACGAATCTCCTCGCCACCCAGCTCCGGATCTTGCGGCGGCTGCGAGCACGCTCCCTCGGCAGGGCCTAGATCGATCTGTTGGCGACCGTCCCGCCGATCGAGCTCGACGCGGATCGTGGGCTCGTCTAACAGCCTTCGTGCGAGTACGAGCGTGCTCATCAGGTGATGCTCCGCATCAAGCCAACGACACGACCGAGGATCCGCACGTCCCGCGAACGGATCGGCTGCATCGTCTCGTTCTCGGGCTGCAGCCGCACGTGATCGGGCTCCTGGAAGAAGCGCTTGACGGTCGCCTCCTCCCCCACCAGCGCCACGACGATGTCGCCGTCGGCCGCGGTGTCCTGTGGGCGCACCACCACCAGATCACCGTCGAGAATGCCCGCGTTCTTCATCGACTCGCCGCGCACGCGCAGGAGATACTCGCCCTCGTCTCCCCCAGCGATCGCCGGCGTCGCGATGTAGTCCTCGATGTTCTCCTCGGCCAGCAGCGGCTGCCCCGCCGCGACCTGACCGACGAGCGGCAGGCCGGGCCGCACGAGGCTGCGCACGCTCGCGGCCGCCCGGTCGAGCAGCTCGATCGCCCGTGGCTTGCTCGGATCTCGCCGCAGCAGGCCGATCTTCTCGAGATTCGACAGGTGGGCGTGCACGGTCGACGAGGAGGCCAGCCCGACCGCCTTGCCGATGTCACGCACGGTCGGCGGGTAGCCATTGACATCCAAGTACTGCTTGATGAAGTCGAAGATCTCCTGCTGGCGCTTGGTCAGGTCCATGCAAGTCGCTCCTTGGTCGGGACCATCGTCTGGGCGAACATGTGTTCGGAAACGATAGCGATGCCCCAGGACGGACACAACCCCGGAGACGATCAACGACGACTCAGCGGTGACTGGCGAGGCTATACTCGGCTCCTCCTGCGCCTGTGGCGGAATTGGTAGACGCGCAAGGTTGAGGGCCTTGTGGACCGTAGGGTCCGTGGAGGTTCGAGTCCTCTCGGGCGCACTCCATCGTCGAGCTTGCAACCTAGGACCAGCGAGACGTCCGCTGTTGCCCGCGATCAGCTGGCGTGGCACGAGCTCGCTTGCGCAAGCCGGCTGATCGTGATGTCCGAAAACCGCTAGCGGCTGTCAGCGGCCGGCGGCAAACTGGTCTGCATGACGGCGATCCCCGATCCGGATGCGTGCTACCGCGCTGTCGGTTCGCGCGACGCCCGGTTCGACGGTTGGTTCTTCACCGCGGTGCGCACCACCGGAATCTACTGCCGTCCGTCGTGCCCGGCGATCACGCCACGGCGACACAACGTTGACTTCTATCCGAGCGCGGCCGCCGCACAGCGAGCCGGATTCCGGGCCTGCAAGCGGTGCCGTCCGGACGCGGCGCCGGGCTCTCCCGACTGGGACGTGCGCGGCGACCTCGCGGGGCGCGCGCTGCGGCTGATCACCGACGGCGTCATCGACCGCGAGGGCGTCGCCGGACTCGCCCGGCGACTCGGGTACTCCGAGCGCCAAGTCAGCCGGACGCTGCTGGCCGAGGTCGGCGCGGGCCCGATCGCGCTGGCCCGGGCACAACGCGCGCAGACCGCCCGGATGCTGCTGGAGACCAGTTCACTGCCGATCACAGACGTTGCGTTCGCCGCCGGTTTCGCAAGCGTGCGGCAGTTCAACGACACCATCCAGGCGGTGTTCGCCAGCACCCCATCGGCACTGCGATCCCGCGCCGGTGCGATCGCGGGCGACCCCGCCCGTGTCGAGCTGCGACTGTCCTATCGCGAGCCCTTCGACTGGAGCTACCTCTACGCAAACCTTCGAGCGCACGTCGTCGACGGCGTCGACGACGTGTCGGACGGCGCGTACGCCCGTGTCCTGCGCACGCCCGGAGGGGCAACCCAGTTCTCGGTCCGTCCTGGCGACTCCGGTCATCTGCGCTGCGAGCTGACGCTGACCGATCTCCGCGACCTCACCGCCGTCGTGGCCAGGGTCCGGCGGTTGCTCGACCTCGACGCCGACCCAGCAGCGGTGGATGCGATCTTGGCGGCCGACCCCGCGTCGGCGCCCTTGGTTGCCGAACGGCCCGGCATCCGCTCGCTTGGCACGCTCGACGGCTTCGAACTGGCAGTTCAGACGATCATCGGCCAGCAGGTGTCGGTACGTTCCGCGTGCGGCCTACTGGGACGGATCGCCGCCGAACACGGTGAGCACACCCCACTCGGCACGCTGCTGCCCACGGCGGACGTCGTCGCCGCGCTCGACCCCGCCGTGCTGCCGGTTCCTCGCATTCGCGGCCGGGCGATCGTCGCACTCGCCGCCACCGTGGCCCACGGAGACCTGGCGTTGGACGCGGGTGGTGACCGCGCCCGCGTCCGGAAGCAGTTGCTGGCGTTGCCGGGCATCGGACCGTGGACAGCCGACTACCTGGCCATGCGCCTCGGCGACCCGGATGTCCTGCTGGCCAACGACCTTGCCGCCCGGCGTATCGCCGACAGCTACGGCATCGAGCTGTCCGACTCGGGCGGCTGGCGGCCGTGGCGTTCGTACCTCACCCACCACCTGTGGGCTCGACACCCGCTCATGAACCGTGCCTCGACAAGGGGTTGACCGTGCTCTGCACATATCTGGACTCCCCGCTCGGAGCGCTGCTGGTCTCGCGCGACGAGGAGGGCATCACCGGGCTGTGCCTACCCAGCGGCAAGCATCGCCGCGATCCTGACCCGCGCTGGGAGCGCGACGACAACGCGTTCGCTGACGTGCGCGACCAGCTGGCCGCGTATTTCGCCGGCGAGCGCACCGAGTTCGACTTGCTCTTGCACCTGGTCGGTACTGACTTCCAGCTGTCCGCATGGGCGGCGCTGCGGAGGATTCCCTACGGCCAGACCCGCAGCTACCGCGAGCAGGCGGAGGCCATCGGCGCTCCGAACGCCTCGCGTGCAGTTGGGGCCGCGAACGGACGCAACCCGATCTCGATCGTCGTCCCGTGCCATCGGGTCATCGGCGCGGACGGATCGCTCACCGGATACGGCGGGGGTATCGAGGCCAAGCGCTGGCTGCTCGACCACGAGTGCGACCACGCCACGCGAGGTGATGCCAGCACGAACCACCTGGAGTCCGCGGCGTCGCGGTCGCAGCTCACGGATATCGACGTCCGTCCAAGGTTCGTTCCGAGTGGCGATGACTGCCCGCCGGCGTATTGAAACGTGCGGTGAGGAGCGTCGCCAACAGCAGTAGCCTTGGGGTCGTGCCGGCGCTTGTGCGCGATCCCCTGCCAGCCGAATTCGAAGCGCTGCTCGAGCGGCGCCGACAGCTCGGACAGGATCTGCTCGACGAGGTCTGGGAAGGTGTCTACCACATGAACCTGGCCCCTCACAGCCGCCATTCGGCGATCCAGCAGCAGCTCGCCGTGCTGCTCGACTCACCCGCCCGCGAAGCGAGGCTGGCTCCTCGCCTTGGCATCTTCAACCTCGGCGAGGAGGGCGACTATCGGATGCCCGACGGCGGCCTCCTGCGACCCGGTCCGGACGCCGTGTACCTGCCCACGGCGGCGATCGTGGTGGAGATCCTCTCGCCGGGCGATGAAAGCTGGGACAAGCTCGGCTTCTACGCCGCCCACCGGGTCGACGAGCTGGTGATCGTCGACCCGTGTGAGCGCCGGGTGCAGTGGCTCGCGCTGACGGCGAGCGGCGACTATCAGCCGGTCGAGCAGAGCGCGCTGATCGCACTGGGGCCAGCGCAGCTGGCCGACCGGATCGACTGGCCGGAGTGACCCGCCCCGGCTCACGACTGCCGACATCGCCAACTGTCAACGCTCTGTCGATCGGAGGAGCACATGCCTGTCACGACCTCGCAGATCACCGGCACTGACTTCGTGTCGCTGCCGACCCGCGACCTGACCGCCGCGATGGCCTTCTACGGCGACACGCTGGGGCTGCGGCGCTCGGTCTACTTCGAGGGCAAGCCGTTCGCGGAGTTCGAGACCGGGAACCTGACGATCGACCTGATCGAGTCCGACAAGATGGGCCTCGAGTACGCACCGAGCAAGAGCCCGCTGGCGCTGCACGTCGATGACGTCGCCGCCGCTCGCGAGGCGCTCGAGCAGCGGGGCGTGAGCTTCCAGGGGGAGATCTTCGACACCGGCGTCTGCCACATGGCGTTCTTCGCCGATCCCGACGGCAACGCGCTGATGCTCCACCACCGCTACGCGCCGCGCGAGACCACCGGCTAGGTTGCGGTGAAATCGCATTCATTGAGCGAGGAGAGCAATGAATGCGATTTCACCGACTTCACCGGAGCGCCGAACCGTTCAGAGCGTGACCGGCGGGCGCCGCCGCGACGCCGAGCCGTGCACGGGGTGACCGGCCGAGCGACGCCCCAGGTTCACGGCTCGACCGGCGGCGTCCCGTACGTGTGGAAGCTGGGGACGGTCTGCACCCCCCACGCCTGTCCCTTGGCGCGCTCGGCCTCCGTCCACACCACGCACGGCTCGTCGGGATCGTAGATCAGGCGGCCACCGCTGGTCACCTCGACGCGGTTGCCGCCCGGCTCGATCCCGTACAGGAAGTAGCCCTGCGCGATCGCATGCTTGGATGGAGCAGCCTCGATCTCGATGCCGGCGTCAAGCCAGATGTCGGCCGCGCGCATGCACTCCTCGCGCGTGTCCACCCAGAAGGCGACGTGGTGCAGGCGCCCGCGGGCAGCGAGCGCGTCACGCGTGTAGATCAGCTCGTGGGCGGCGATCGTCAGGCTCATCCAGGCGCCCGCCTCACTGCCGTCGTCGAGCTCGATTCGCTCGTACAGCCGGTAGCCGAGCGTGTCGACGCAGAAGTCGCGGCTTGCGCGCACGTCAGCCGCGAGGATGTTGATGTGGTCGAGTCGCTTGACGGCGCAGCCGCGGCCGCTGTAGCGGCCGGGGACGTTCTTCAACGCCGGTGCCCGATCGGGCGGCGGTTCATAGCGCTCGCACTCGTAGTACAGCTCGAACAGGTGCCCGTCGGGATCGGTGAAGCGGTAGCCGGGACCGCGCCCGACCTCGCCGTCGGTCCAGCCGATCCCGAGCCCGGTGGCCTCGACCATCGCCACCCGCCGATCGAGGGCCTCCGGGCTCCAGGCCCGGAGGCCGAGAACGCCCATCCCAGAGGTGTCGGAGGCCGTCAGCTTCAGCGACCACCTCTGGTAGTCGCCCCATCCCCGCAGGTAGGTCGAGGGTCCCTGCTGAGCGACGACCTCCATCCCCATCGTGTCGACGAAGAACGCGAGGCTCCGCTCACCCTCAGGCGTGAACATCTCGACCGGTCCGAGATGGGCGAGGTCGCTCATGCCGGCCCAGCCGCGGTCACGACGAGTCGCCCTCCACGACTGCGCGCAGGCCGTCGAGGTCGTACGAGTGGAGGCCCGCCTGGAGCTGACCGCGCTTGGCGAGCTCCTTCTGCTCGCGCGCCTGCGAGGCCGCCAGCACCTCGCCGGCCCGCTCGCGCGCGACGACCGTGCCGCCGTCGGCGTCCAGCACCACGAGATCGCCGGGACGGATCTCCTGCCCCCCGACCGTGACGGGCGCACCGAGCTCCCCGACCGTGGACTTGGCCGCGCCACGCGAGCGCACCCAGCGCGACCAGACCGGCAGTCCCATCGACTCGAGCTCAGCGCGATCGCGGACCGCGGCGTCGACGAGCACGGCCGCCGCACCGGCGACCTGCGCCTGGGTGGCAAGCAGCTCGCCGAGCAGCGCGACCGGGCGCGGCTCGGGCATCGTCAGCACCAGCACCTCCCCCGGCTGGAGCCGCGGCATCACCGCGTGCACCATCAGGTTGTCGTCCTGGCCGCAGCGAACGGTGCGCGCGGGCCCGCAGGCCCGCGCGCCCGGGACGACCTGGATCAGCTCAGCGTCGATCAGGCCAGCGCGTCCGGACGCCTCGTAGACCGTGGCCGCTCCCAGCCTCGCCAGCTCGCGGCAGGTGGCTGTCAGCGACGTGGACGTTGTGGGGTCAGGCGAGCTCATTTGTGATCGTTAGTGTCACAGCTGCTCGACCACCTGCGGCAGGACCCGCTGGAACGACTCGGCGTAGCGGACCTCCTCGTTGCCGGATGCGCGGCGCGCGTGGTTGCCGCGCTGCTCGCCGCGCTGGGCGTAGTAGCTCTGCAGGTAGCGCTGGGCCCTCATCTCCGCCATCGCCGCCAGCTTCTGGTCCCACACCGAGGTGATGTCGACGTGCACGCCGGGCGTGAACTCGCACAGCTCGGGCTGGTGGGGCTCGAACAGGAACAGCTGCGGGGGCTTGATCGTCGCGAAGGCGCTCGACACGCCGGCCCCGGCGGCGAGGCTGCGGGCGCGATCGACGGCGGCGAACGCGACTGGATGGTCGGGGTTGAAGTGGTCGACGCCGGTGTGCGTGATCAGCACCTCCGGCGCAAACGCGCGGATCCTGTCGGCGATCGCGAGCAGCCGCTCTGCGTCGATCTGCAGCGGGTAGTCGCCGAAGTCGAGGCAGCCGAACGAGGCGCCGAGATGCCGGGCGGCCGCCTCCGCCTCGGCGTGACGGATCCGCTTGACGTCCTCGACGGTCTGTCCGTCCTGCTTCCACAGCTCGCCCGACTCCCCGCGCTCTCCGTAGGACAGCGCGATCACCTCGGCCTCCCCCCCGAGCGCCACGGCCTTTGCGACGGCGCCGCCCGCGCGCCACACGAAGTCCGCCGAGTGCGCGCCGATCACCTGCACGCGGGTCATGCCGTGCCCGCCCGTCGCAGCCGTCGTGTCGACATGCTCGCGCCCTCCAGCGTCATTCCACACCCGCCAGGCGGCGCGTGTTGTCGACCGCCATCACGCGAACCTCGTCCTCGCTGAAGCCGGCCTCAAGGAACCGATCGGCCATCAGCGCGAGCCCGTCCTCGACCGGCGGATTGAACACCTGCCCGAGGTCGGAGCCCCAGACGGTGCGCTCGGCCCCGACCGCGTGAGTCGCCTCGAACACCGCCTCCCACGTGCACTTGCCCGTGTACGGAGTCGTGAAGACGTGCTCGATCAGCGCGCCGCGATCGGCCAGCTGACGCTGCTCCGCGGGCGGGATCCCCTGGGAGGGGAACTCGGGATGGGTGACGACGACCGTGCGGACACCGGCGGCCACGGCGGCGTCGACGACCGGCGGGATCTCGGCGCGGCTCAGGTGTCCGGTGGCCAGCACGAGATCGTGGGCCGCGACCACCTCCAGGACCTCGAGCAGCTCCGGCAGCGCTGTCCCGTCGTCGCCCACCACCGGAACCGCACGCGGGCGCACGTCCGCCGCGCGCAGGTCCAGCTCGAAACGCACCCACACCGGCACGCGCCCGTTCGCATCGGCGTGCTGCACCTCGCCGAACTCGCCTGTCGAGCTGACGGTTGGCAGCCACACGATCCGGGCGCCCTCGCGGGCCGCAATCTCAACCGCAGTTGCGTTCAGCCCACCAACCGCGTGGTTGAGCGTGATCGCGCCGAGCGCCCGCACCTCGGGGCAGGCGGCGGTGACGACGGCGGCGCGCTCGGCCGTCGACGAGTAGTGAGACTTCAATGCGAACCCGGCCAGCCCCAGCTCACGGCAGCGCTCCGCCAGCTCCAGATCCGTGATCCGCCGCGCGGTGAAGTCCGGAGCCACGTGAACATGCGGGTCGAAAGCGCCGCGCACCAGCGCCCGCGCACGATCGGTGGGCACCGGATGGTCGCCATCGTCCACCGGGCAAATGATAACAAGATCGTGAACAATCTGCCTTCGTGCGCTAGTCTCAAGGCCATGAGCGAGGGGGACGCCTATGACGCACTGCACCGAGCGATCGTCGTCGGTGACCTGTCCCCCGGGGAGCGGCTCGTCGAGGAGGAGGTCGGCGACCGTTTGGGGTTCAGCCGCGGCGCCGTGCGCGCCGCGCTGGTGCGCCTCAGCCACGACGGACTCGTGGTCCGCGAGCGCAATCGCGGCGCGCGCGTGAGACGGATCACGATCGAGGAGGCGATCGAGATCGTCGAGGCCAGGGCCGCGCTGGAGTCGCTGGCCGCGGGCTACGCGGCAGCGCGCCGCAGTGCCGCCGACGTCGAGGCGCTGCGGGCGCTGCTGGCGGAGATGCAGGAGCTGCACGACGCCGGCGAGCTGCTCGCGATATCGGACCGCAACGCCGCCTTGCATGCGCGGATCCTGGAGGTCTCCGGACACCACGCGGCGCGCGAGATCTGCGCGCGTCTGCGCTCTCAGGTGGTCCGCTTCCAGTTCCGCACGGTGCTCGCGCCCGGCCGCGCCGCCAGCTCGCTGGAGGAGCACGGCATGATCGTCGCGGCGATCGCCGTGGGCGACCGCGATGCAGCCGAGCGGGCGATGCGCACGCATCTCTCCCGGGTCGCCGAGACGCTCAGCCTGGTGCTCGCCGAGGAGCGCTCAGCGGCGCTCTGATCAGCGAGGGCGAACACGGGCGTGCACCGTGAACGAACGTCCAATCAGTCGCGAGGGCGGTCTGCCGCCTCTGACCGAAGGAGAAGAAGATGCCGAATCGCAGCCTCCAGGACCTGCTCAACGAGGCGTCCAGCCCGGTTGAGATGCTGCGCAACTCGCAGACGGGCCCGAACCCGTACCCAGGGGTTCCGCCCGAGTACAGCAACTGGCGTGACGAGCAGGAGGCGTGGCAGCAGACGTGCGTGCTGTTCAACCAGTCCTACCACATGGCCGATCTGGCGGTGCGCGGCCGCGACGCCGAGCGGCTGCTCTCGCACCTGGCGGTCAACACGTTCGACAACTTCGCGGTGGACAAGGCCAAGCAGTTCGTGCCGTGCACGCCGGACGGCTACGTGATCGGTGACGTGATCCTGTTCCATCTGGGGGAGCACGAATACAACCTGGTCGGGCGGGCGCCGGCGCTCAACTGGATCAGCTACCACGCCGAGACCGGCGACTACGACGTCGAGCTGGCGTTCGACCAGCGCACGGCGCTGCGCAGCGACGGCCTGCGCCGCTCGTACCGCTTCCAGGTCCAGGGACCGAATGCGATGGCGGTGATCGAGCAGGCGCTCGGCATGACGCCGCCCGAGTTGAGGTTCTTCAACATGACAACCGTGCAGATCGCCGGCAGGTCGGTACGAGCGCTGCGCCACGGGATGGCCGGCCAGCCCGGCTGGGAGCTGTTCGGGCCGTGGGCGGACGGCGAGGCGGTACGGGAGGCGATCCTGACGGCGGGCGAGGCGTTCGGGATTCGCCCTGTCGGCGGCCGCGCATACGGCTCCAACGCGCTCGAGTCCGGCTGGATCCCGTCTCCACTGCCGGCCGTGTACAGCGGCGACTCGCTGAGGCCATACCGCGAATGGCTGCCCGCCGACGGATACGAGGGGAAGGCGTCGCTGGGTGGCAGCTTCGTGTCAGCCGAGATCGAGGACTACTACCTGACCCCGTGGGACCTCGGCTACGGGCATCTCGTCAAGTTCGACCACGAGTTCATCGGCCGGGAGGCGCTGGCGCAGGCCGCGTCGCGTCCCCACCGGCACAAGGTGACGCTGGCGCTCGCAGACGAGGACGTCGGCCGCGTGCTGGCGAGCCAGTTCGGCTCACAGCGCGAGCGCGCAAAGTTCATCGAGTTTCCCTCCGCGGTCTACTCGATGCACCCATACGACGCGGTCACGGTCGACGGCGAGAGCGTCGGCATCTCGACCTGGATCGGCTACAGCAGCGGCGAGCGCAGGCTGCTCAGCCTGGCGATCCTCGACGAGGCCCAGATCGAGCCGGGCACCGAGGTGACGCTGGTGTGGGGCGAGCCCGATGGGGGCAGCAGCAAGCCAACCGTGGAGCGGCACGTGCAGACGGAGATGCGGGCGGTCGTCAGCCCGGTGCCGTACGTCGAGAGCGTGCGCAAATCCTACGGAAGCACCGACTGGCGGAAGCTGGGCGTCGCTTGACCGGGACATTCGAGGTCAACATGCCCGCACGAGCGCTGCAGGCACCGACTGACGGAAGCTGGGCGTCGCTTGACCGGGGCGTCCCGGGCGTGTGCCCGACTGCCTTGGCGGCTGGCTCGAGCGCGTTCTCGTGCGCGCTGCGAACAGAACGCTCGCTGCGGCCGACTTACGTCTTGAGATTGCGGCCGGGATTGTTTACAATTTTGGCGTCAACCGGCCGGTTTGGCTGACGGTCGTTCAGTCTTAATGCTGGGTCAACTGATCCAGGTCTAGGGTTTTGAGCAAGTTCGTCATGGCACAGATGCCTTTCATGGGGTGTGCCGAAATTTTGAGAGGAGAGACGTGCTGATGGATTCGAGGTTCCGGCGGCTGCTTACCCGCGGGCGCTTGCTCACGATCCCAGCCGTGGCGGTCGTCGCGCTGGCGTGTGCGGCGTGTGGCAGCAGCAAGCCCACGACAACGACGAAGAAGACGAGCTCAACGAGCAGCGGGATCAGCAGCAGCGAGCTGAGCACGCTCAAGGGCGTGATCGCAACGGCCCAGGCGGCACCCGTGTGGACCGCTCCCGGCCCTGCCGTGAAGGGCTCTGTGGTGAAGGGCAAGACGTTGATCGTGTTCCCGATCAGCAGCGACATCCCCGCCTGCGCGACACAGACCAAGGACTTCGCCGCGCTCGGCACGAGCCTCGGCGCCCACGTCATCTCGCTGTCCAGCACGACCGGTCCGGCCGGCTGGGCCAGCAACCTCGGGGACGCGGTCACCGACCATGCGGCCGCCGCGGTGATGCTGTGCGGCGTGATCAACGCAGCCGTGGCTCCGCAGCTGGCCGATCTGAAGTCGCATGGCATTCCGGTCGTCGACGGCAACTACAACGAGGCCCCCGCGCCGAACTTCTACTCGGGGATCCAAGGCGAGACCGCCGTCAACACCGCGCAGGGCGTCGAGGACGACCTCGCCGACGCGCTGGTCAACCTGAACGGCAAGCCCGCTCACATCCTGTACGTGACCAGCTCGCAGGTGATCCAGGACGCCGGCGTCGGTTCGCCGTCGACCGACAAGGCCGGCGCCTACCCGACGCTGAAGGCGGCGATCAGCAAGTGGTGCCCGAGCACCTGCAGCATCGTCCGGGTCGACAACCTGCAGACCACCCAGTGGACCTCGGACGGCTCCGGCGTGGCCAGCTATCTGAGCTCCAACCCCAGCATCAACACCGTGATCGTGACGTTCGACGGTGAGAGCGACGATCTCGTGACGGCGGTCGCCGCCGCGGCCTCCTCGCACCCCGGCCTGAAGATCTACGCCTGGGGCGGCGGTGCCGCCGAGGAGCGCGACGTCCAGAGCAGTCCGGTGTTCGCCGGCGACTCGGGTCCGGATGAGCGCTGGGACGCGTATGACGCGATGGATCAGGTGATCCGCCTGCTCAACCACAAGGCGGCCGCGCCGGTGACCAAGGAGGTCGACCCGAACGTGTTCTTCACGAAGAGCAACGTCGCGTCGTTCTTCTCGGGCCCCGGTCCCACGTACTCCGACAAGGCGTTCGGCAACGGCGCCTTCATCACGGACTTCGACAAGCTCTGGGGCGTCCATTAGGCAGCGATGACGTCGCGGGCGCCGCTGGACCCCGATACTTCCCGATCATGAGCGGTATCGGGTCGGCGGCACCCGCGGCCGAGGTCGCGTCGCGGGTCCCGGCGCTGGAGGCGACGAATCTCGCCAAGCGCTTCGGGGCCCAGCGGGCGCTGAAGGGGGTCGATCTGTCGGTCGGCGCGGGCGAGGTGGTCGCGCTGCTCGGCGAGAACGGGTCAGGCAAGACGACGGTCGTCAAGATCCTCGCCGGATATCACGTGCCCGATCCCGGCGGCCACCTAAAGATGGACGGCGTCGACGTACCGCTGCCGGTCCCGCTCGGCGAGGCCCGCTCCGTCGGGCTCAGCTTCGTCTACCAGGACCTCGGCCTCGCCAACCAGCTGACGGTCGTGGAGAACCTGTTCGTCGCCCACCGGGTGACGCGTGGGGTCGACTCGGCGAGGCGGATCCACTGGCGCGAGGAGCGCCAGCGCGCCCGTGAGATCTTCGACAGCTACGGCGTCGACCTCGAGGTGACGGCGCTGGTCGGGAGCCTCCGCCCCACCTCGCAGGCGCTGGTGGCGATCGTGCGCGCGGCGTGGGAGCTGCGCGAGTACCGCGAGCGGAACGAGCAGGCGACCGGCGTGCTCGTGCTGGACGAGCCGACGGTGTTCCTGCCCGAGCACGAGAAGGTCTTCCTGTACGACCTGATCCGTCGCGTGATCGGCAACGGCTTTGGGGTGCTGTTCGTGTCGCACGACATGACCGCGGTGCGTGAGATCGCCGACCGCGCCGTGGTCCTGCGCGACGGCGCGAAGGTCGGCGACGTGATGCTCAGCGAGGCCAGCAACGCCGACTTGATCGAGCTCGTCTCCGGACACCAGCTCGGACCCGGCGCGACCGGGCAGGCGACTGCCTCACGCGAGCAGGCGGCAAAAGTGGAGCACGGCGGCGTCGTGCTGTCCGTCAAGGGGTTGTCGGCGGGGCGTGCTCGCGATGTCAGCTTCGAAGTTCATGCCGGCGAGATCCTCGGCATCGCGGGGCTGCTCGGCGGCGGCAGCGAGGACGTGCCGTACGCGCTGTTCGGGCACGCCGCCGGGGCCACCGGAGAGGTGTCGATCGGCGACTGGAGCGGCGACGCCTCGGAGCTGAGCCCGAACAAGGCGATCGGGCTCGGTGTCGCGCTGGTTCCGGCCGACCGCAAGCAGCACGGCGTCGTCGCCGAGCTGTCGATGGCGCTGAACATGCTGTCGCTGTCGCTGGAGAGCTTCGTGGTCAGGCGGGTGCTGCGGGCCGGCAAGCTGCGTGAGACCGCGACTCAGCGTGCCGAGATCTACGACGTGCGCCCGCGCAACGTCGATCTGAGCATGTCGTCGCTGTCCGGCGGCAACCAGCAGAAGGTCGTGCTCGCGCGGTGGCTCGAGCAGAGCCCACGCCTGCTGCTGCTGCACGAGCCCACCCAGGGCGTCGACGTGACCACCCGCAACGAGATCTACGCGCTGATGCGCGAGCGCGCCAGCGCGGGCGTCGCGATCGTCTGGGTGTCCACCGACTTCGATGAGCTCGCGTCGATCGCGCACCGGATCCTGCTGTGCGCCAACGGCGTGATCGCCGGCACCGTCGCCCCGCCGTTCAGCCGTGACAGGATTACCAGCGAGGTCTACGCCGCCGCCGCGCGTGGCGGGCAGAGAGAGGTGAGCAGAGCGTCATGACGACGAACGTGGACGAGCCGGCCAGGACCGCTCCTCCCGTCGGACCCACCGGAGGCGCGAGGCGCGTGAATCCCGTCTCACGGCTGCTGCATGCGCGCGCGCTCGAAACGATCCTGCTGCCGCTCGCGTGGGTGGCGGTCGTGATCGGGTTCGGCCTGCACTCGCCCAGCACGTTCCTGACGTTCGACAACTTCGCGAACATCTTCGGCGACAACGCGACGCTGTTCGTGATGGTGATGGCGCTGCTGGTGCCGCTCACCAACGGCGACCTCGACCTGTCGGTCGCGGCCAACACCGGCCTGACCTCGATGATGATCGCCTGGCTGAACGTCAACCATGGCGTCGCGATCGTGCCGGCGATCCTGATCGGACTGGTCGTTGCGGTCGTCTGCGGGACGATCAACGGGGCGATCGTCGTCCGTTATGACGTCAACCCGTTCATCATCACGCTGGCGACCGGAACCGTGTTCGATGGCATCTCGCAGTGGATCTCCAACGAGCAGACGATCGTGGGCGTGTCGCCGAAGCTGACCGACTGGACGTTCAGCAAGCACCTGCTGTCGATTCCGATCGAGTTCTGGTACGGCGTCGCGATCATGCTGATCATGTGGTACGTGCTGACGTTCACGCCGTTCGGCCAGCGTTCGCTGTTCGTCGGCCAGTCACGCGAGGTCGCGCGCCTTAGCGGCTTCAAGGTCGGCTCGACCCGCTTCTGGGGGTTCGTGATCGCCGGGCTGATCGCGGGCCTCGCCGGAATCCTCGAGCTCGGTACCCAGGGCGGGTCGACGGCCGGCGGCGCGGACTCGCTGCTGCTGTCGGCATACGCCGCGGCGTTCCTCGGTCTGACCACGATTCAGCCGGGCCGCTTTAACGCGATCGGGGCCGGCGTCTCGGTGTACTTCCTGGCGACCGGGGTCGCCGGGCTCGAGAACCTCGGCGCCCAACCCTACGTGCAGCCGCTCTTCTACGGGATCGTGCTGGTGGTGGCGGTCGTGTTCTCGCGGGTCGTCCGCAAGCGTCGCGCGGCCGGCACGTCACCGTGACCGGTCGCTGCAGCCCTGCGCTCTGAGGGGCTCAAGGCGTCGCGCAGGCCGGCCGCGCAGCGGTCGCCAATCCCCCGCGCCACGATGTGGGTGCTTGGCGCTCTGTCGGCGTTCGGCCCGCTGTCGATCGACATGTACCTGCCGGCGCTGCCGTCGATCACGCGCGACCTCGGGTCGACACCATCGGTGGCGCAGCTCACCCTGTCGCTGTCGCTGATCGGACTCGCCGCCGGTCAGGTGCTGGCCGGCCCGATCAGCGACGCGCTCGGGCGCCGGCGCCCGATCCTGGTTGGGCTGGGTGCGTATGTGATCGCCTCGGGCGCGTGCGCGGCCGTGCCCAGCATCGTGCCGCTGCTGGTGCTGCGGTTCGTCCAGGGCGTGGCCGGCGCGTTCGGGATCGCCGTCGGGCGCGCCGTGATCCGAGACCGTGCCCACGGCATCGTCGCCGCGCGTGCGTATGCGGCGCTGATGCTGGTGGGCGGATTGGGGCCGATCGTCGCGCCGATCACCGGCGGGCTGCTGCTGCACATCACCGACTGGCGAGGGATCTTTGTGACGCTCGCGTTGATCGGCGTGCTCGTGCTGGCCGCGTCGCTGGCGTGGGTGCCGGAGTCGCTCGCATCCGAGCGCCGCGACCGGGGCGGCTTGGCGGCCGTGCACGGCGCTGTTGACGTGCTGCTGCGCGATCGCCGCTACCTCGGCCACACATTCTGCGGAGCGCTCGCGTACGGCACGCTGATGGCCTACATCTCGGCGTCCCCGTTCGTGCTCGAGCGGATCCACGGGCTCAGTCCGCAGGAGTTCAGTCTGGTGTTCGCGGGCAACGGAGCCGGCATCCTCGTGGCCCGACAGCTCGCCTCCGCGAGACTGCGGCGGACGGCGCCCGCCGCGATCCTACGGGTGGCCCTCGGCGCACAGCTGCTCGCCGCGGGTGGGCTGCTGGCGGTGGTGGTGGCCGGCGCCGGCCTCGTGCCGCTGCTGGTCTGCCTGTTCGTGGCCGCCTCGAGCTTTGGCGCGGTGGTGCCGATGGCCACGGTGCTGGTCATGGAGGACCACGGCCAGCGCGCCGGCAGCGCCTCGGGGATCTTCGGCTTCGCGCAGTTCGCGCTCGGCTCGATCGTGGCTCCGCTGGCCGGAGTGGCCGGCTCGCACAGCGCACTGCCGCTGGCGATCCTGATGCCCGCGTGCTCGCTCGGGGCGCTGCTGGCGTTGCGGCTGGCGCGCACGTGAACGCGCCGTCGAGGAGTCCGTGATTACGCGTTCGCAGCGGTTGTGTTAGGGCGGCGGGCGCTTTAGCTGTGCCTATCCGTGCGTTTACCGACCGGCTAGAGAAAGTAGCGACCGGCCGCTAGCGCAAGGCCGGTCCGGCGACGTGGGGAGAAGAGTCCGCGCGTGCGTCAGGCGAGCCGCTCACGCAGACGCTGAACCAGCTGCCTGTGCGGCTCCACCCCCGCTTGACGCAGCGCGGACTCGAGGTCGGCCAGCGTCGCCTGCCGAGCTGCCTGCTCGGATAGGCAGCGAGCCACGATGCCGTCGATCGCCGCCGAGGCGAACGGCAGCTCGGACGCGGCCTGCATCCAGCCCGCAGGGGCCGGGGGAAGGGCCGCGATCAACTCAGCCAGTCGCTCCTCGGTGTAGTCGGACATCGTCTCTGCTTGACGGATCACGGCGCCGGTTTCTTCCCGAGCTGCGGAAGAAGTGGCAGGGATGGGCAGCTCACGCCTCCGTCGAGGCCGCCCGGGCGGCCGCCTCAGCGGCCGCCCGGGCGTGGCGGCGCGCCCGGCCGGTGCGCGCCTGGTCGGTCCCGACCACGAGGTTCACCTCGACCAGGTGGGCCGCCGAGGCCGCCGCGCCGGCGGCGAGCTCGGCGGCGACGAC
>JASHQV010000430.1 GCA_030038955.1 Solirubrobacteraceae bacterium | reverse complement strand
CAGCAAGGAGGCCTGCTGCACGAGCGTTACGGCGAGCTCATCGAGGCCATTGCGCTCGAGCTGCTGGTACGGCATCGAGGGGATCATATTGGAACATAATATTGTATTCCAATGGAGATGGCTCGGGCAGCTTGCATCTGAGGCCTGGGCGTCGCGCGGTTGGACGTGTGCTGCAATTAGACGGTTGCATGTCGCAGATCGGCATCGCTTGTGCCCGCTCGTCGCCGCGGCGGTGGCGATCCTGATCGCGGGCTGTGGCGCCCAGCACAATCCGGCGCAGACGCGGCATCACGGTTCGGTGCAGGCGCGACACCACCGCGCCGGAGCGACGCGCCTCGCTACTGCGACCGCGCGCGTGAAGCGCACGGAGGTCTCGGTTGCCGGCCACCGCCTGAGAGTCCCAGCCGGCTGGCATGCCGAGCTGTGGGCGTCCGTGCCCGACGCGAGGCTCGAGGCGTGGACGCCGCAGGGGGCGTTGCTGGTCAGCGAGCCCGCAGACGGGCAGATCGTGGAGCTGACTCCTCGATCGGGGCACCCGAGCGAGCATCCGCGGCGGAGGGTCCTGGTCGCCGGCCTCTCAGAGCCGCAGGGAATGGCGTTTGCCCGCGTCGCCGGACACGAGGTCCTGTATGTCGCCGAGGACGACCAGATCGATCGCTACGGGTGGCTCGGGAGCCGCGTCGGTGCACGGCGCGTGATCGTCGCGAAGCTGCCCGATTCGGCGCCTGCTGGCTCGGACAACCACACGGTCAAGAACGTGGTGGTAGGCCCTGACCAGAGGATCTACGTGGACCTCGGAAGCGGCTCCAACGCGGGGCCTGTGCAGCGAACCGATCCGCCTCGAGCTTCGGTGATCTCGTACACGGCGGCCGGCAAGGACAGGCGGATCATCGCCCGCGGCGTCCGTAATGGCGACGGGCTTTCGTTTGCTCCTGACGGGTCGCTGTGGACCGCGGTCAACGAGCGCGATCAGATCTCCTACCCGTTCCACCGCTCCTACGGCGGCTACGCGGACGCCTACGGCGACGTGATCCAGGCGTATGTCAACAACCATCCACCCGATGAGATCGCGCGGCTGAACCCGGGCCGAAACCTCGGCTGGCCCTACTGCGACCCTGATCCCGACGTCAGGCCAGGCGTCGCCGGCACCAACTTCAGGTACCTGAATCTGCCGTTCATCGACGACCAGCAGACGAATCCGCGCAACTCCAAGCTGAACTGCAGGAAGCTGCAGCGGCTCCAGGTCGGGCTGCCGGCACACAGTGCGCCGCTGGGGTTCCACTTCCTGGAGGGCAGCCGGCTGCCGGCGCGTTGGTCGGACGGCGCGATCGTGGCTGTGCACGGCTCGTGGGATCGTGAGCCGCCGCGCCCGCCTGCCGTCCTGTGGCTGCCGTGGGAGCGCAAGGCGCACACGCTGGGACGGGCGATCACCTTGATCAGCGGATTTCAGAACCCGAACGGCACCCGCTGGGGCCGGCCCGTCGACGCGGTCCCGGGCCCCGACGGCGCACTGTACGTCAGCGACGACACAGCCGGAGCGATCTACCGGATCAAACCCTGAGTGACCGGGCGCGGGCAGCGAGCGCGTCGCCGCAGCTCCAGCTGCCGCCGCCCTGCGGCGGTTTGCAGGCACGTCCGTGCCGCAGTTGCATAAGCTGCAGGTCGCGGTGGCCGCTGCGTCCCCTTACCGGTACGACCCGAGTGCCTTTCGGGCGGTGTTCGAGCCGCACTTCACGCTGCTCGCGGGCGTCCACCGCAACAGCACGCGGTACGCGACCCGCCCGGCGCTGCACGACCCCGTGAGCGACCGCACCTGGACTTACGCCGAGCTGTGGGCCGATACGAATCGGCTCGCCCGCGGCCTCAGGGCCGCGGGCGTCGACAGCGGCGATGTGGTCGCGTTCGCGCTGCTCAACTGCCCTGAGTTCGCGCTGCTGTGGATCGCGACGCTGCGTCTCGGCGCGAGCGCGACGCCGATCAACTTCCGCCTGGCCTCCGGCGAGATCGCCCACATCCTCGACGACAGCTGCCCGGCTGCGCTGATCTACGACGCCTCCATCGCTGGCGCCGCGCACGAGGCGGTGGCGCGTGCCGGCCACCGGCCGGCGCTGCTCGCGGTCGTCACCGGCGAGGGCTCACCGCGTGCAACGGCGGAGCATCAGCCCGTGGCCGCGGCCCGCGACTTCGGCGAGCTGCTGTCGGCCGGCGCCGCTGACGAGCAGGACCTGCCGCTGCCCGACGCCGACATCTACGCTGAGACCACGCGCCTGTACACGTCGGGCACGACCGGGCTGCCGAAGGGCGTCTCGCTGAACAACCTCGTCGAGGTCCTGTCGGCGCACGACGTCGCCATGCACTTCCCGCTGTCGCCCGAGGACCGGACGCTCAACATGACGCCGTGGTTTCACCGCGGTGGCCTCTACTCCGGCGGGCCCAACCCGGTCTTCTACGTCGGCGCCTGTGCCGTGCCGCTGCGCAGCTTCGACGCCGGCACCGTGCTCGACTGGGTCGAGCGCCACCGGCTCACGTTCCTGATCGGCGCCCCCACCAACCTCGCGTTGCTGAGCGCCGAGCAGCAGGCGCATCCCCGCGAGCTCGCGAGCCTCAAGGGGATCGTGACGATGGGCGCGCCACTGGACCGCGAGGCGTGCCTCCGCTACCAGACGCTGCTGACGCCGAACATCTTCAACGGCTACGGCACGACCGAGGCGTTCTGGAACACGTTCCTGCGGCCCGGGGACCTGCCCGACCACGCCGGCTCCGCCGGGCGCGCGTGCACCGACGACGACGTCGCCGTCGTGCGCGTGCACGAGCATCGCC
>JASHQV010000429.1 GCA_030038955.1 Solirubrobacteraceae bacterium | reverse complement strand
GCCCGCGGAGATCGTGGCGCTGCACTGCCGCGCGAGCCTTGGTGACCCGGGCGAGCTGGACGGCAGCGTCGCCGGGCGCGGCCGGGAGACGCTTGCGCCGCCGTCCGAGCCGCCGGATCTGCCCGACCCGCGCGCCGGCGAGGAGCTCGTCGACGTCGACGGCGTCAGCTTCCGGCGCGGCGGCAAGATCGTGATTCGCCCCGGGCCGGACGCCGACGTGCAGGCTCGCATGCTCGACGGGCACACGGCGACGATCGAGCGGATCTTCACGGACTACGACGGCCGCGTGCACCTCGGCGTGACCGTCGACGACGATCCGGGCCAGGAGCTGATGCGCGCGACCGGGCGCTACCTGTACTTCTTCGCACCCGAGGTCGAGGTGATCGCGCCGTGAGCGAGGCGCGTCAGATCGGCAGCATCCTGATCGCGGGCGTCGGCAACTCGTGGCTGCGCGACGACGGCTTCGGCGGCGCGGTCGCGCGGCGGCTGGCGCAGCTGGAGCTGCCCGCTGGGGTGGATGTGATCGACGTCGGCACCGGCGGGCTCGACCTCGCCTACGAGGTGATGCGCGGATATGACGCGTTGGTGCTGCTCGACGTCTCGCACGGCGGTGGCACGCCCGGGACGCTGTACGTGATCGAGCCCGACGAGCAGTCCGTCGGCGGCGGCATCGAGGACGGCGAGACGATCAACCCGCATGCGATGGATCCGCAGACGGTGCTGCGGTTCGTCAGGTCCGTCGGCGCCTGGCCCGGCCGAGTGGTCGTGATCGCCTGCGAGCCGGCGGACGTGGAGCAGATGGGATGGGGACTGTCGGAGGAGGTCGGCGAGGCGGTCGAGCGGGCCGCGCAGCTCGTGCTCGCGACGATCGAGGAGCTTCGCAGCGGCGCTGCGGTCGGTCCGGGAGCCGGCGCGTCCGGCGCGGAGATCGGGGCGTAGGCACGTGCACGAGCTGGCGCTGTCGAGCGCGATCGTCAACACGGTCTGCAAGCACGCCGAGGGCCGGCGCGTGACCACCGTCAGCCTCCGTGTCGGCAAGCTGCGGCAGGTGATCCCCGACACGCTCGAGTTCTACTTCGGGTTCGTCGCGCGAGACACGGTCTGCGAGGGGGCGCGCCTCGAGCAGGAGCTGATCGAGGCGCGGCTTCGGTGCCGGCCGTGTGCGCGTGAGTGGGACATCGAGATACCCGCGTTTCGCTGCCCGACGTGCGGTGGCAGCGAGGTCGAGATCGCCGCCGGCGACGAGTTCGAGGTGGAGTCAATCGAGGTTGAGGAGGCGACATGCATCGCGTCAAGGTGACGGTGATCGAGGAGGCGCTCGACGCCAACAACACGATCGCCACGGCCAACCGGGCCGACTTCGACCGCCACCGCGTGAAGGTGGTCAACTTCATGAGCGCGCCCGGCGCGGGTAAGACCACGCTGCTCGAGCAGGCAGCCCGGCTGCCCGGCGTACGTCTCGGCGTGCTCGAGGGCGACGTCCAGGGCTCGCTCGACGCCGACCGACTCGCGGACCTGCACATCCCGGTGACGCAGCTGAACACGGCGCCGAGCTTCGGCGGCGAGTGCCACCTCGACGCGAACATGGTGCGCTCGTCGATCCCGGCGCTGCCGCTCGATCAGATCGACCTGCTGGTCGTCGAGAACGTCGGCAACCTCGTGTGCCCGGCGGAGTTCCGGATCGGGGAGGACGCGCGCGTGATGATCTGCTCGATCTGCGAGGGCGAGGACAAGCCGCTCAAGTACCCGCTGATGTTCCGCGCCTGCGAGCTGGTGCTGATCAACAAGGTCGACCTGCTGCCCCACCTCGAGTTCGATCTCGACAAGCTCCAGTACAACATCGACCAGGTGCATCCGGGCGTGCGGCAGATCGTCCTCAGCGCCCGGACCGGCGAAGGGGTCGAGGAGTGGAGGCAGTGGCTAGTCGCGCTCGTGGGCCGAGCGGCGGCGCCGGTCGCGGCGTGACCGAGGGCGCCGTCGCAGCGGATCGGCTCGCTGCGCTGCTGGAGGCGCGGGTCGAGGCAGGCGGCGCCTTCTTCGAAGCCGAGTCGGAGCGGCTGGCGCATCTCTGCCACGCGATGGCCGAGCGGTTCGCACGCGGTGGGCGGCTGGTGGCATGCGGTCGCACACCCGCCGCCCGCTCCGACGCCCGGCACGTGGCCGTCGAGTTCGTCCACCCGGTGATCGTTGGCAAGCGGGCGCTGCCGGCGATCGCCTTGACGCCGGAGGGCGGCGCGCTCGAGCGACAGCTCGCGCTGATCGCACGGTCCGAGGACATCGCGATGGCGTTCGGAGCAGACGCGGACGGCGGCGAGGCGGCGCTCGCGATCGCGCTTGCGCGCGCACGAGGCTGCCTGACGGTCGGCTTCGGGGGCGCCGGCGCCGACTGGGAGCTCGAGCCGCCGGCGTCGGATGGCTGGATCCGCCAGGAGCTGGTCGAAACGCTCTATCACGTGCTCTGGGAGCTCGTGCACGTGTTCTTCGAGCATCGCGGCCTGCTGGCCGGTCGCGATCCCCGCCAGATCCACGATCCCGGCGCCTCCAGCTTCCTGTATCCGTTCCTGGCCGAGCGGGAGTCCGAGCTGCAGCCAGTGCTCGACGACGTGCGCGCGTCGGCGCTGATGAAGGCGGCAGAGATCTCAGACCTGTGCGAGCAGACGCTGGCCGACAACCGCGAGCAGCTGATCGCGGCCGCCGTTGCGATCCGCGCGGCGTTCGCACGCGGCAGCAAGCTGCTGGCGATGGGTAACGGCGGCTCGGCAACCGACGCGATGGACCTGGTCGCGGACCTGCGGGCGGCCGGCCATCCCGCGATCGACCTGACCGAGGACTCGTCGATCCTCACGGCGCTGGCAAACGACATCGGCGTCGATGCGATCTTCGCTCGCCAGGTGATCGCCTACGGCAGCGCCGGCGACGTCGCGGTCGTGCTGTCGACCTCCGGCAACTCGTCGGATCTGATCGCGGCGCTCGCAGAGGCACGCCGGCGGGAGCTGATCACGATCGCGCTCGTCGGCTACGACGGCGGCCGGATCGGCGCCGAGCAGCTCGCCGACTACGTGCTGATCTCGCGTTCCGAGCACATCCCGCGGATCCAGGAGGCACAGGCGACCGCTTACCACGCACTGTGCGCGCTGGTCGGATGAGCACGCGCGTGATCGGCTCCGGCGACGAGGCTCAGGCTCACGTGCAGATCGTGGCTCAGGCTCCGGTTCGGATTCAGGTTCGTGTCACGGGCACGGTCCAGGGGGTCGGCTTCCGGCCTTACGTGTACAGGCTGGCCGGCGAGCTTGGGCTCGCCGGCTGGGTGCTCAACGACGCCCACGGCGTGCTCGCCGAGATCGAGGGTCCGGGAGCCGCCGTGGACGCCTTCGTTGCGCGGGTGGCGCGCGAGGCACCGCCGCTGGCGATCGTTGAGCGAGTCGACACCGCGGTGCTCGAGCCCGCCGGAGGGCGGCGCTTCGAGATCCGCGCGAGCACCCGCGAGCGCCGCGCTGACGCGCCGGTCACGCCCGACAGCGCCACCTGCGCCGACTGCCTGCGCGAGCTGTTGGATCCCGACGATCGGCGCTATCGCTATCCGTTCATCAACTGCACGAACTGCGGTCCCAGGTTCACGATCGTTCGCGGCATCCCTTATGACCGCCCGCTGACGACGATGCGGCGGTTCCGCATGTGCCCCGAGTGCCAGGCCGAGTACGACGACCCCAGCGATCGTCGCTTCCACGCGCAGCCGAACGCCTGCCCCGTGTGCGGGCCGCTGCTGCGGCTCACCGGACCCGACGGCCGCAAGCCCGTCGGCCTCGCGCCGGCCGACCCGGTGCTGGCCGCCGCGATCGCGCTGCGCGACGGCGCGATCGTCGCGGTCAAGGGGATCGGCGGCTACCACCTCGCCTGTCGCGCCGACGACGAGCGTGCCGTGTCCGAGCTGCGCTCGCGCAAGCACCGCGAAGACAAGCCGTTCGCGCTGATGGTCGCTACGACCGCAGTCGCCGAGCGGCTGGTCGAGCTGGGCGAGGCCGAGCGCGAGCTGCTCTGCTCGCCGCAGCGACCGATCGTGCTGGCGCTGCGGCGCGACGCGGCACCGGTGGCCGAGGATGTCGCGCCGGCTGCGCGAGAGCTCGGCGTGATGCTGCCGTACACGCCGCTTCATCACCTGCTGCTGGCGGACCTCGCGGCCGAGTCGGACGGCTGCGCCGATGCCTTGGTGATGACCAGCGGCAACGTCTCCGACGAGCCGATCGCCTACGAGGACGGCGACGCGCACGCGAGACTCGGCGGGATCGCGGACCTGCTGCTGGTCCACAACCGGGACATCGCTACCCGGACCGACGACTCAGTGGTTCGCGTGATCGGCGGCGATCTGCGCGACGGTGGCGGTGGCGGTGACGCTGGCCGTCGGTCGTCGTTCATCCGCCGCTCGCGCGGCTACGTGCCCGCCGGCATCCCGCTGCCGTACCCGGCGACGAGGCCGATTCTCGCGTGCGGCGCCGAGCTCAAGAACACCTTCTGCGTGGCTCGCGATGACCGTGCCTGGGTCAGCCACCACATCGGTGACCTCGAGAACTACGAGACGCTGCGCTCGTTCACCGCGGGGGTCGCACATTTCGAGCGGCTGTTCTCGGTTGCGCCGGAGGTCGTGGCACATGATCTCCACCCCGAGTATCTGTCGACCAAGTACGCGCTCGAGCTCTCGGGCGTCGAACGCGTCGGCGTGCAGCACCACCACGCCCACCTGGCGGCGTGTCTGGCGGAGCACGGGGAGGATGGCCCGGCGGTCGGTGCGATCTTCGACGGCACCGGCCTCGGCAGCGACGGAGCTGTTTGGGGAGGTGAGCTGCTGCTCGGCGGTCTCGACGGATTCGATCGCGTCGGCGCGCTGGCACCGGTTAGCCTGCCCGGCGGCGAGCGCGCGATCCGCGAGCCGTGGCGGATGGCGTGCGCGTGGCTGTGCGCGCTTGGCGGTGATGCGACGCCTGAGCTGCCGCCAACCCTGAGAGCACGCGTCGAGCCTCGGCGCTGGCATCAGGTTGCGCAGCTGGCGCGCACCGGTCTGAGCTCGCCGGCGACGACCAGCATGGGCCGTCTGTTCGACGCGGTCTCGGCGCTGTGCGGGGTGCGCTCCGAGATCAACTACGAGGGTCAGGCTGCGGTCGAGCTCGAGGGCCGGTGCGAGCCGGGCGCACACGGTTGCTACGAGATCGCGGTCAGCGCCGGCGAGGGCGGGATGCTCGTGCTCGACCCGCGTGAGGCGCTGCGGTCGATCGTCGCCGATCTCGCCGCCGGCACTCCCGTCGGGCTCGTCGCAAGCCGCTTCCACGATGGCGTCGCCGCTGCCACCGTGGCCGTATGCGCCCGCGCCGCCAGCCGCTCCGGGGTCGAGCTGGTCGTGCTGTCCGGAGGCGTCTTCCACAACCGCCGGCTGCTGGAGACGACGGCCACCGGGCTGCAGGCGAGCGGCCTGCGCGTACTCGTCCCGGAGCTGCTGCCGCCCGGCGACGGCGGCATCTCGTACGGGCAGGCGGCGGTGGCGGCCCGCCGGCTGGCGGTCACCACAGATGGGTGAGCGACTGCGAGCGAGGTGTCGATGACCGATCAGCCGCAGCCGCCCGGGGCGTCAGCGCCGCTCAGTGAGATCCTGTCGAGCGCCGTCTACGTCGACGGCGCCAGCCGCCCGTTCGGCGAGCTCACGCCCGCCCAGATCCGGGCCCGCGCCGACGAGCTGCGGGCGGCCACCGGCTGGGGTCCGACCGCGCGCGTTGCTCCGGTCGCCCAGGCTTGGCGCGAGCTGGCGCTGGCGCTCGAGCGCACCGGTGCAGAGCGCGTCGCTGCGCTCGATCCGGCAGTGCTGAGCGAGCTGGCGCCGCGGCTGTGGGTCGTGCTGCCGAGCGGTGGACTGCTGCCCTGAGCCCAACCCTGTTCGCCCGCCAGCGATCGCGGGTAGAGGTAGCCCATGTCGGATCGCTGCGATCGAACAGGGAGGTGAGCGATGCCACCGAGAGGCATCCAGAAGGGCAGCAAGCAAGCACGGCAGTACGAGCACATCAAGGACTCCGCCACGAGCCGCGGCGCCTCGGAGGACCGCGCCGAGGAGCTGGCCGCTCGCACCGTCAACCGCGAGCGCGCACGTGCCGGACAGACGCGGACGGCCTCGCCGTCGTCGACCTCGGGCAGCTCCTCGAGCCGGCGCGGCGGCCAGCATTCGCATGACAACCCCACCAAGCAGGACCTCTACGAGCAGGCGAGGCGGGTGAGGATCGAGGGCCGCTCGAAGATGAACAAGGCGCAGCTAAAGCGCGCGCTGGGCCGCAAGAACGGCTGATCCCTGAAGCTCGCTGACTGTAGTCAGCAGCGGATGCCGCTCTGAGGCGTCGCGTCGCGGCGGTGGTGCCACAAGCCCACCGCCGCGCGGGCCACCGCACGCCGCCACGCTCGGCGCGCCTGCCAGAAGCGCGCCCGCGCCGCCAGTCTTGCCCAGCCAGTCTGGGACGGGTGCTTCACTTGGGGTTCGAGCCTGCCTTGAGCAAGTCGCCCGAAGAACCCAACCGCCCTCGGCGTCCCCTCCACGAGGCAGCTCACAAGCTGCCCTACGAGGATGCGCGCCCGGGCGCAGCCGGCGGTGACGGCAGGACCGGGACGGGGCACCGCGCGAGCCGGCCAGGAGTGGTCGAGCACGAGCGCCCCGTCGGCGCCGCTCTCCGTCCCTGGGAGAAGGTCCCGCGGGCGGGCGCGCGCGAGTCCCCAGCCCCGGCCGAGCAGCATGACGTGGTGCTGCATGTCGGCAGGCTGGTGCTGGCGCTGGGGGCGCTCGGCGTGGTGTTCGGCGACATCGGCACCAGCCCGCTGTACACGGTTCAGGTGACGCTCGGCTACCACGCCGCGGCGCACATCTCTGCCGCCACGATGTACGGCATCGCCTCGCTGATCTTCTGGACGATCACGCTCGAGGTGTCGGTCAAGTACGCAGGCGTGATCATGCGCGTGCACAATCGCGGCGACGGCGGCATCATGGCGCTGGCCGCGCTCGTCCGCCGGCTGCGGGTGCCGCGGGGGACGCTGCTCGTGACGCTCGGGATCTTCGGGGCGGCGCTGTTCTTTGGCGACGGCGCGATCACGCCGGCGATCTCGGTCCTGTCGGCGGTCTCGGGGCTCGAGGTCGCCGC
>JASHQV010000428.1 GCA_030038955.1 Solirubrobacteraceae bacterium | reverse complement strand
GCCGCTGTCTTCGTCGTCGACGACGAGGACGACGACGAAGCTGAGCGGCCGAGCCGACTAGCCACGGCCAGAGCGTCTCACCCACCCGAACGCCAGCCAGATCGGTCGGCACACGAACCTCACCCACCGGTCGAACCTGCAGACACCCGTAAGGCCGATCGGTTAGGCCGTGCGCCACCCCGGCTCATTGGGCCTGGATAGGGCTGCACTACCCGGATAGCGCTGCACTAACCTTCAGCCCGCGATGCGCCGGTATCACCTGACCACCTTCGGCTGCCAGATGAACGAGCACGACTCCGAGCGCATCAAGGGCATGCTCGAGGCCCTCGGATACGAGGAAGCGAGGTCGCGCGCGGAAGCGGATCTGATCCTGTTCAACACGTGCTCGATCCGGGAGAAGGCCGACGAGCGGTTCATCGCCCATCTGCACGAGGCGCACGCGCTCAAGCGGCGAGCGCCCGAGACCGTGATCGGCGTCGGCGGCTGCTGGGCACAGTCGCTCAAGCAGGAGGTGTTTGCGGAGTTCCCGTTCGTCGACGTCGCCTTCGGTCCCGGACAGGTCCACAAGCTGGCCGAGTTCCTGACCAGCGATTCGCTGAGCGCCCAGGGCTACTTCGAGTTCGAGGGGTTCACCGGGCATCTGCCGGCCAAGCGCGCGCGTAGGTATCAGGGTTGGGTGCAGGTCAGCGTTGGCTGCAACTGCGCGTGTGCCTACTGCATCGTTCCCTCCACGCGCGGGCGCGAGGTCAGCCGGGATCCCGACGAGCTGGTGGCCGAGATTGAGCAGCTCGCCGCCGACGGCGTGCGTGAGGTCACGCTGCTCGGCCAGAACGTCAACTCCTACGGCCGCGACCTGCCGCGGGACTCGCGGCTGACATTCGCCGAGCTGCTGGCGCGGGTCGACCTCGTCCCAGGGATCGAGCGCATCCGCTATACGAGCCCGCATCCCAAGGACATGCGGGAGGACGTGATCCGCGCCCATGCCGAGCTGCCGGCGCTGTGCGAGCACATCCACCTGCCGGTGCAGTCGGGCTCGAGCAGCGTGCTCAAGCGGATGCGCCGGACGTACACACGTGAGCGCTACCTGGACCGGGTGGCGATGATCCGTGAGCACCTGCCGGACTGCGCCCTGACCACCGACATCATCGTCGGCTTCCCGGGCGAGACGGATTCAGATTTCGAGCAGACGCTGACGCTGGCCGAGGAGGTCGGCTACGACGGCGCCTTCACGTTCATCTACTCGCCGCGGCGGCAGACGGAGGCGGCGGAGATGGACGACCAGATCCCACACGAGGTCAAGGTGGCGCGGCTCGAGCGGCTCGTGGAGGTGATCCAGCGGCGCGCGACGGAGCGGGCGCAGCGCTTCGTCGGGCGGACGTTGGAGGTGCTCGTTGAAGGTCCATCGCGCACCGACGCTACGCGCCTGCGCGGACGGACCCGCCACAACAAGGTCGTCAACTTCGACGGCCTCGCCGACGAGGGTGACTTCGTGATCGTCGAGATCACCGGTGCCACTAGCCAGACGCTCAGCGGCGAGATGTCACTGCTGGCTCGCGCCGCCGGTCGCTGAGCGCCGGAGCCTCAGCGCCGATCGCCACCCGTGCCACTACGCGACGGGATTCGTCACCGTGGCAGTCGTGCCTGCCACAGACGACCGTCACCTTTGAAGTAGACGTCGTGGTCAGAGACCGCGACAATCGGAGTAAACCCGTTGTACTTGAACTTGGCGGGAAGCGGGAGCCTGAACGGCCGCCCATTGGGAAGTCGGAGTCCTCGTACCTGTTTGTGCTTGGGATCCCACCAAGCGATGGCTGATCGAGCGATCGCGGGCCCGATGGCGCCTAACGGCAAGCGCTTACGGGTCCGCTTGCCACAACGGGCAAGGAAGACATCCGCTCCGCTACCGCCCTGAGGTGCGGGATAGGTGGTCGCGACGACCGCCACCGTGCCGAGAGGATCGATCCACCCGGGTTGCGTGAGGACGCCGCCGCCAGCCGGGTAGAACGGGACGCCGGGATAGGTAAGAGGGGCACAGAGCGGCGCCGTGCCGCTGGCGGCGTTGAGATCAAACGCATAGCTCCCACCTGGCGTGACAGCCGCAGGCTCCACAGGCTGACCAGATGGAATCGGCTGCAGAAAGTACTCGTTTGCGCAGTGGTAGCAGTTGGTCTCGAACTCGATCCATCGCTCACCGACGCCCACGACCTGACATCCGCCGCTGCTGTCAAAGGCCTCTGCGCATGTCTCGACTGGCGGAGGTGCGGTCTCGGCGGGTTCCACCGTCTCCCAGGTGCCGCTTGCCAAGTCATAAAGCGACAGCAACGGGACCACGCCCGAGCTATCGTCCGTGATGCACTCAATCAGAAGCCACGGACCGCCGAACAATGCTCCCCACGGATATCGCGGGCAGTTGGGCGGGACTAGCCTCGAGCGTTTGCCGGTCAACTGGTTGATCAGCGTTCCCCGGGAGCTGGTAACCGTCACAATCCCCGATGGGACTCGGCCGACCCGATCAGTGATGAAGAACGCGTAATGCCCTGAGGCAGCGACCCACACCACGTCCCTCCGCGCGATTTGGCGAAACCGCGGCGCAGTGGAAGCCAGCGCCGACGAGGCAAGCAGGGCTGACAGCGCGGCTGCTCCGAGGATGCAGTGAAGGGCGACAGCGCGCAGGCGCATCGCAGAACCGAACACGTACATGAAGCATTGGTTGCGGTGCATCAGCTGAGGTCAGCCGGCTTGCTCGCGGAGATCGCGGGCTGACCGCTCGGGCCACGATCTCGATCCGTCGGCGCCCTGTGCGAACATGTGTTCGTGCGCTGGTCACAGCAGTCTCTCGAAGGCGATCCCCAGATGTCCCTGCCGGGCTACCGGGACGCGGTCTTCCGGCACTTTGACGCTCCCGAGGCGGTGGACACCCGGTTCTACGAAGTCCGAGCCAAGACGATTCTCAATCGGGTGCCGGAGGCATCTCAGGTTCCGTTCCGCTGGACGATCAATCCCTATCGGGGCTGCACACACGCCTGTGCGTACTGCTTGTGGGGCGGCACGCCCGTCCTCATGTGCGACGGGAGCCACCGG
>JASHQV010000427.1 GCA_030038955.1 Solirubrobacteraceae bacterium | reverse complement strand
AACAGGGTGCTTTATCGCTCCATCACACCCGCACTTGCCGCAGCTTGCGACCTAGCGAGAGAGTCGCCGGCCGCTCGCGCCACATGCGATGGCGTGAGTGCGAAATGGCACCGACGCGTATCCACGACGCAGGTCGAGCCGGGACCAAAAGGACGTGGCCGAGCTACCACGTCCTTAACCCGCCAGAATCCGCGAGGAACCGACAGGATGGGTCAGCTCGGAAAGCGTCGCGTAACCTAATTGTTTGCAGGTATTTCTTGAATGCCGAGCGCGATGCTCCGTAATTCTGAAAATCGTGGTGTCCCCGGTTCGATTCCGGGTCTCGCCATCGCTGGCTGAAGTCCCTGCGAAGAGCGCGACCGAACGGCGATCAGCGGCGCGGTGTGGAGCTTGGCGGATCGTGTCCGCGATCCTGGCGGCGGCGTCGGGCGGGCCGCTGGCCCAGGTGGTGGAACAGGGCGCTCGCCAGGAAGTACAGATGCGGCGGAGCCTGCGCGACCGGTTCGGCGGCACGCCGCGACAAGCAGGGCTCGCCTGGCGGGCGCAGCTGGTCACGGCACTGGTCGTGCGGACCCTGGCGGGGGATGCCTGGTCGCAAGCCGTGATCAACAGCTTGCTTGGTTATAGACGATCTGTACATGGCTAAGCGCAGGTATACTGCCAGCCGTGCCTAACAATCAAAGGCAAACTCTCGCCGGCAGCAACGGCGCGCTTCTCGATGCGGTCAATCTGCGGCTGCTCGCCGAGCTGCAGTCCAACGCGCGCCTCAGCCTCGCCGAGCTCGGCCGTCGCGTCGGGCTCTCATCGCCGGCGGTGGCCGAGCGGCTGCGCCGGCTCGAGGACGAGCAGGTGATCGTCGGCTACCACGCCGAGCTCGACCCTCGAGCCCTCGGGCTGAGCCTGACCGCCATCGTTCGCGTCCGTCCCGCGCCTCGCGAGCTGCACAAGCTCGCCGATCTGGCCCGACAGGTTGCCGAGGTCGTCGACTGCCGGCGGGTCACCGGCGAGGACTGTTTCATCATCACCGTCCACGTCCGCTCGGTGGAGCACCTGGAGGAGGTCATCGACCGCTTCGCCACCCACGGCCAGACGACCACCTCGATCGTGCAGTCCGCGCCCGTGCGCAACCGCGGCATCGCGCTCGAGAGCTTGCCGCAGCGATGACCCGGACCCACACCGGCGATCACCCGGGCCCACACCGCAGCGCCACGACTCCGCTGCACCTGGCGGATCGCCGACCAGTCACCAATCCCCGGGCGATCAGTGACCGGCAGGACTCACCATGGTCGGTGACCGGCCAGACTCATCACGGTCAGTGACCGGCAGGACTCACCATGGTCGGTGACCGGCAGGACTCACCGGCCTCTGCCCGGTCAGTGGCCGTCGTGCGCCGCGCTCGCGGGTGAGTTCGCGATCGCGGGCATCCGCCGCGAGCCGATGCGGTAGGCCGACAGTCTGTGCCCCGTCCCATCCGTGTGCGCGACCCGCTCGACGTCGCAGCCCGACAGCTGCAGCTCGTACATGGCCTGTCCGGGCGCCTCGATGCCCTGCTCGCGCAGGTCCTGGATCGTCACCGGCCCCCCGTCGCCGAGCATCTCCAACACTCGCCTCAGCTCCCGGTCACGCGTGTCCCGGTCGGGCCACTCGCGGTCGCGGTCGGCACGGGCGCCGCTCGACTGGTGGTGCCACCCGTTCCTACGGGCTTGCGGTGATCGCCGCGGCCCTAGCCGGTGGTCTCGCTCGTCGTGCCGCTGTTCCACATCCGTGACGCTAGTGCGGCCGTCGGCGCGGCCCATCCGTAGTTATCCGCGGCAGGCTCCGCGGTAGCCCGCGCGGCCGCTACTCGACCTCCGAGGATCGCTCGCTGTCGGCCTCTCCGTAGACGTCGCCGAGCGTCTCGCGCTCGGCCTCAACCGGTGGCGCGTCGCGACGCGGATCTGCCTGGCTGTCGCCATGCTCAGCGGCCTCGATCAGCTCCTCCTCGGCGAGCTCGAAGCCCTCCGAGACGCCCTCGCCGGCCTCCACCAGCGGGCGCTGCGCGGGCGGCAGCTGCTCGTCGCCGGCGCGGCCGCCGATCGCCGCAGCCTCGCGTGCGGCCGCCTGCACCTCCTGCTCCTCCCAGGGCTCGTCTCGTGTGCTGCGATCGTCGGCGGACATGCTCATCGCTCCTGTCGGTTTCGCTTGCGGCCTCGTGTGAAGCAGGCCCGTGACGCTGCGGAACGCTAGCCGTCGCCGTCGCGCGCCCTCATCGGCACAAGCCCGCACCCAGTGGTTCGGTCAACTACTGACGCTTGGCCGACCCGGACGGGCGGTGCTTCCCCTCGTCGTCGCCCTCGCTGGCGCCCGCGACACGAGCCCAGCGCTCCAGCCGCCGCTGCACCCGACCATGGACCGATTGCTCCGGGTAACGACCATCGTGACCTCTCCGCCCCGCGGCGGTGCCGCACAGCAGCGCGATGCCCGCGTCGATGTCGGCCACGCTCCAGATGTGAAACAGACCGGCGCGGACGCTGTCGATGACCGCGTCGGACAGCATCAGGTGATGAACGTTGGCCTCGGGGATGATCACGCCCTGGTGGCGCGTCAGGCCAGCGAGCCGGCAGGTGCGGTGAAAGCCCTCGATCTTCTCGTTGACGCCCCCGATCGCCTGCACCTGTCCGTACTGGTTGACCGAGCCGGTGACCGCGACGCCCTGTCGGACCGGAAGCCCGGAGAGCTCGGAGAGCAGTGCGTACAGCTCGGCGCTGGCCGCCGAGTCGCCATCGATCGGCGCGTACGACTGCTCGAACGTCAGCGTCGCGGTGAGCGCGAGCCGATCCTCACTGCCATACCGCTCGCGCAGGTAGCCGCCGAGCGTGAGGAAGCCCTTGTCGTGGATGTGGCCGCTGAGCTCGGTCTCGCGCTCGATGCTGACGACCGCGCCGCGACCGGGGCCGGCGGTCGCGGTGATCCGCACCGGCCGGCCGAACGCGTAGTCACCCAGCTCGTGCACCGACAGGCCGTTGACCTGGCCCGTGCGCTCGCCGTCGAGCTCGAGCATCAGCGTTCCCTCGGCGACCATCTGCAGCAGCTGCTGCTCGGTCAGGTTCGAGCGCCTGTCGCGGCGCTCTAGCGCACGGGTGACGTGCCGAGAGCCGACCACCGCGTTGCCATCCTCAGCGGCGCAGTGGCTCGCCTCGGAGGCGAGAGCGGCGATCTCTCCGAAGCGGGTCGAGAGCCAGCGCTGGCTCTCGACCAGCCGCGCCCCGTGCTCGACGATCCGGGCGACCGCGCCGGCGTCGAAGTGGCGTAGCCCGGCGGCGCGTGCATGGCCGCTGATGAAGCTCGCGTAGCCGCGCGTGCCGGCCTCGTCCCACTCCAGGCGCCAGTCGAAGTCGGCGCGGACGCGAAACAGCCGGCGGACGTCCTCGTCGAGCGTGTAGGCGAGCTCGTACAGCCGCGCATCACCGACGAGCACGAGCTTGAGGTCGAGCTCGATCGGCTCGGGTGTGAGCGTGGCGGTGGGGATCAGCGCGTACTCGTCAGCCGCGTTCTCGAGCCGGATGCGACCGGTGCGCAGCACCTCCTTGAGCTTCAGCCAGACGAGCGGCTGCGCCAGGACCTGGACGGCGGGCAGCATCAGATAGCCCCCGTTGGCGCGGTGCACAGCGCCGGGACGGAGCATCCGGTGGTCGGTTGTGAAGCCGCCGCCGAGCACACCACGATGCTCGATTCGCCCGAACAGGTTCGGGTAGGTGGGGTTGCTCTCGATCACGACCGGAGCGCCGTCGTCGGGCTCGTGGGCGACGAACGCGTTCACCTCGTACCGCGCCAGCGCCGACGCGGGGTCGCCCGCCATCACCGCCAACAACGGCGCGGGCACGCCGCCACCGGCACCGAGGTCCGGCCGGAACAGGTCGAGATGCTCGGGCACGTCATCCGCCACCGCATCGAGCCATGCGACGACCCCGGGCGTGTCGCCGTAACGCTGCTTCAGCTCAGCGACGAGATGGCCGATCGCGAACAGCGCGACATCGCGCTCGAGCGCGCGCAGCTGATCTGTGCCCTGACGCTGCAGCGCGCGCATCCGCGTGACGAACGCCTCGATCCGCGGCCCCAGCGCCTCGACGCCGCGCTCGTAGCGCCGGCGCACCTCGGGCGGCAGCTGCGCATACTCGGCGGGCGTCATCGCACGGGTCCCACGCCGCGGGATCGTGACCACGCCGGTGGGCGTCAGCTCGACGGCGATGCCCTGCTCCTCGGCGGCGACGCGGAGTCCAGCGAGCGCGTCGGCCTGCTCGCGCTCGAGCGGCTCGACCGCCTCATGCGAGCGGCGCTGGTAGTCGCTGCTCTCGAACGCGTCGGTCAGCGCACGACGCGTGTCATCGAGGAGCCGGCGCATGTCGGCCGCGAGCCGCGCCGCCCGGCCGCCGGACAGCGCCACCGCGAGCGGCGAGCGGTCGTCGGCGAAGTTGTGCAGGTAGACCCAGTCCCGCGGACCGGCCCGGCCACGGGCGTGGTCGCGCAGCCGCGCCTCGAGCGCCGTGCGCTTGCCGGTCCCGGGCGGCCCGGTGACGAACAGGTTGTAGCCCGGCATCTCAGTGCCGAGCGCGAACGCGATCGCCTCCTCGGCACGCGGCTGCCCGATCGTCCCGTCGACCGGCGCCAGCTCCGCGGTCGTGCGAAAGCCGAGCGTCCGCCGCGCGCATGTACGCCGCAGCGCCCGGACGCCGAGCTCGCGTGCCCGCCGGCTCGCGCTCATCGACTGTGAGAAATCGCTCGCACGGCCGGCC
>JASHQV010000426.1 GCA_030038955.1 Solirubrobacteraceae bacterium | reverse complement strand
GCGTCGGCGATGTCCTCGACCGTCGCCGTCTGCGGCAGGTTGACCGTCTTCGAGATGGCGCCCGAGATCGACGGCTGCACCGCGCCCATCATCTTGATGTGGCCCATGTGCGAGATCGCGCGCTCGCCGACTGCCACGTCGAACACCGGCAGGTGCTCCTCCGCCAGCCCGGGCGCGCCCACGATCGTGCCGTGCTCGTTCACGTAGGCAGCGATCTGGTCGACCTGCTCCTCCGAGTACCCGAGCGTCTGCAGCGCCAGCGGCACCGTCCGATTGACGATCGTCATCTGACCACCGCCGACCAGCTCCTTGAACTTGACCAGCGAGAAGTCTGGCTCGACACCGGTGGTGTCGCAGTCCATCAAAAAGGAGATCGTGCCCGTAGGCGCAAGCACCGTGGCCTGCGCGTTGCGATATCCGTGCTGCTCGCCGGCGCTCACCGCCTGCTCCCAGGTCGACCGCGCGGCCTCCAGCAGCTCCATGTCGCTGGACTCCTCGTCATCGATCGCGCGCGTCGCGTCGCGGTGCATCCGCATCACCTGGTTGTGCGCCTCGCGGTTTTCGGCATAGCGGTCATACGGGCCGATCGCCGCCGCGATCCGCGCCGACTCCAGGTAGGCGCGGCCGGTCATCAGCGCGGTGATCGCCGCCGCCGATGCGCGCCCAGCGTCGGAGTCGTATGGCATGCCGTTGGCCATCAGGTAGGCGCCGAGGTTGGCGTAGCCGAGGCCGAGCTGGCGGAACGCGCGCGCGTTGGCGGCAATCTGCTCGGTCGGGTAGCTCGACGGGGAGACGATGATCTCCTGCGCCAGGAGCATGATGTCGACCGCGTGCTCGAACGATTCGACGTCGAACGTACCGTTGGCGCGGCGGAACTTCATCAGGTTCAGCGACGCCAGGTTGCACGCGGAGTCATCGACGTGCATGTACTCGCTGTTGTGCGCGACGACGCCGGCGCCGTCGGAAGCCGAGATCACGAAGTTGTGGACGCCCGCGACCTCCATGTCGAATACTGGCACGGCGTTCGACAGCTGCTCGGTGCAAACGCTGCGGACCGTGAGCGAAGTCACCGTCCTCGTCATGTATGGACCGTCGGGTAGCGGTCGATCATCGGTGGCTCGGAGGAGATCTCCAGGCTGCAGGTCTTCGGCCGCCCGCCAACTCCCAGCAGCAGTCAGGAAACGGTGCTCAGGCGTGCAGTCGATCGCGCTTCCGTCGGTGAGCTCGATGGTGCTCAGCCGCTCGGCCATGCCGGCAACCCAGATCCGCTTGATCGCCCGTGCGACCACCTTCCCCGCATCTGTGTCGAAGGCCTCGACGACAGGTAGCTCTGTGCCCTCGACGGCCATGCTGTGCAGCTCGTCGAACGTCCACTCTCCGGTAGTCGTGCGTATCGCCGTCTCGCCAACGAAGCAGCACGGATTCGATGCGTTGATCCGACCCGAGCTCGGGCACGTGTGCCAGCGGTTGATCGTGGTGTCGTACTGCACGCCCGGATCGGCGCAGCGCCATGCCGCCTCGGCGATCTCGCGCATCAGCTCGCGGGCGGAAACGGTCCCGCCCGACCCACCCCCGGCCGCCTCGCCGATCGGCTCGCCCGTGGTCCGCGCGATCAGGTGCCAGTCCTCGTCGTTCTCGACTGCGCGCATGAACTCGTCGGTGACGCGCACGGAGTTGTTGGCATTCTGGTACTGGATCGAGAAGAAGCCGTCACCGTCGATCGACATGTCGAAGCCGGCGTCACGCAGCGCCGCGGCCTTGTCCTCCTCCTTTGCCTTGCACCAGATGAACTCGCGGATGTCCGGGTGATCGACGTCGAGCACCACCATCTTGGCTGCCCGCCGCGTGCCGCCGCCGGACTTGATCGAGCCCGCCCAGGCGTCGGCGCCGCGCATGAACGACACCGGACCCGAGGCCGTCCCGCCGCGGCTCAGCGGCTCCATCGAGCCTCGGATCTTCGACAGGTTGATGCCCGAGCCAGAGCCGCCGCGGAAGATGATCCCCTCCTTGGTGTTCCACTCGAGGATCGACTCCATGTTGTCCTCGACCGACAGGATGAAGCAGGCCGACGCCTGCATCTTCGGGTCGCCGACCGGCTGCCAGCCGACGTTGAACCAGACCGGCGAGTTGAACGCCGCCATCTGGTGCAGCAGGATGTGGGTCAGCTCCGCCTCGAACGCCTCGCCGTCCTCAGCGGCGGCGAAGTAGCCGCGTTCCAGCCCCCAATCGGCGATCGTCCCGGCAACCCGCGTGATCATCTGGCGCACTGACCACTCGCGCTCGGGCGAGTCCGGCTGCCCCCGGAAGTACTTCTGGGCGACGATGTTGGTCGCGTTCTGGGACCACGACTTGGGGAATTCGACCCCCGTCTGCTCGAACGAGACTCGCTCGCCGTGGCCGATCCGGGCATCGCGACGCTCCCATTCGACCTGGTCGAACGGATCCTCGCCGGGGTGCGTGAAGTAGCGATTGATCGAGAGCCCCTGTCCCGGTGTCGCCTCGGTCGTCTGGGTCTGGGAGATGTCTTCCATTTGCCTGCCTGCTCCTCTTTGTTACCGCTGTCTCCGCTGCCTCTGCCTGACTCCGTGGCGGTCAAGCGCGTAACACCGAATCCTTGCGCACGGATCGGACGGAAACCGTCCGCGCGGGAGGCTGGTCGGAGGCGGCAATCAAGTCCGACCGGCAAGACAGATTTTAGTCCGGGCAGAGGAGCATCCCGGCCGCCATGAAGGCGGTCGCGGCCGCTCGCCGGCTACGCCGCGAGCCCGTGCTCGATCGCGAAGCGAACCGCGCCGGCCCGGTTGCTGACCCCGAGCTTGCGGTAGATGTTGGTCAGGTGGAACTTGATCGTGTGCTCGCTGACCCACAGCTCGCGACTGATCGCGGCGGTCGTCTGCCCCGACGCGATCGCTGCCAGGATCGTGCGCTCGCGCGCGGTCAAGTCCGGCCCGGCAGGCTCGTCGGCAGGTGCGGCCCCAGCCGGCCGCGACGGCGCGTGGAAGATCGCACCCCCGGCCACCTGCCGGATCACCGACGGAAGGTCTGAGGGGTTGACGCTCTTGATGATGTAGGCGCTCGCCCCCGCCTTCAGGGCCGAGTCGATCGACGTCGGATCCTCGTTGGCCGACAGCACGACGGTCTTCACGTCCGGCCACTGGCGGCCGATCGCCTCGATCAGCTCGGGGCCATCGACGCCCGGCATGTAGAGGTCGAGCAGCACGACCTGAGGCCGGCGCCGCTCCACCATCGCCAGCACCTGCTGGCCGTTCGTGGCCTCGCCCACGACCTCGACATCGTCGCTGCGATCGAGCGCCCGGCGGACACCCGCCAGGATCAGGGGATGGTCGTCCGCAATCAGGACGCGCGTACAGCTTTCCGGGGTGATCTCGTCAGAGACGTCTACGTCAATAGTGGTTGCGCTCATCACGGCCTAATCGGCAGACGGTCCCCGCTACATGAGAGCTGCGATCCGCGCATCGGCCTAACGCGTACGCACGCGAGCATTAACCAGTTGAAAGCCGATGCAACACCCGTATTTTCCCGCAAATGCAGCGGAAAGCTACGGATACCCCGACACCCCGATCCGCCAGAGCAGGCTCACAGCAGGTCCGCCACGTTCGACAGCGCGTCGGCCAGCACCTCCGCTGGCGCTCGCTCGCCGTCCAGCCGCCGTACCCGCTCGGGCTCGGCTCGCGCGATCCGCTCGTATCCCTCGCGCACGCGCGCGAAGAACGCCTCGTCCTCGCGTTCGAGCCGATCTGGCGGCGCCCCGCGTGCCGACGCCCTCCCTTTCGCGACCACCTCTGGCACAACCAGCAGCAGCGTCCGATCCGGTGTCAGCGACCCGGTCGCGAACGCGTTCAGCTCGCTGACGGACCGAATCCCCAGCTCGCGCCCCGCCCCCTGGTACGCCAGCGAGGAGTCCACGAAGCGGTCGAGGACAACCCAGGTTCCTCGCTCCAGGCGAGGAACCAGAGCCTGCTCCACCAGCTGAGCGCGCGCCGCCGCGTAGATCAGCGCCTCGGCCCTGCCGCCGACGGTCAACCGGGGATCCTTGACCAGCTCGCGCAAGCGCTCCGACAGCTCGACGCCGCCCGGCTCGCGCAGCAGCTCGGCATCGAGGCCGCGCTCGGTGAGCTCGCGCAGCAGCCCGGTGGCGAGCGTCGTCTTGCCGGCGCCGTCGACTCCCTCGATCGTGATCAGCCGTCCGCGGCCGCGCATCGCTGCGGACCCTACCGGCGGCTAGCATCGAGCCGCAATGCTGGCCGAGCTCGACGCCCATCCACACGCCCGCGCCGTGCTCGGCCCGGCGCTGGCCGCAGGTGGTCTGCCGTCGCACGCGTACCTGTTCCACGGCCCGGGCGGCTCCGGCAAGGCGGCGGCCGCGCGGGCGTTCGCGGCCAATCTGCTGGCCGCCGGTGACGACGACCCCGAATCGGCTCACAACCGCGCGCTGGCGGGCACGCACCCGGACCTCACCTGGGTGGTTCCGAGCGGCGCCCACGAGATCCTCGTCAGCGACATCGACGGGCCGATCGTGACCGCTGCCAGCAAGACCCCGTTCGAGTCGAGCCGTCGCGTGTTCGTGATCGAGAGGGTCGACCAGCTCGGCGACGAGGCGGCCAACCGGATGCTGAAGACGCTCGAGGAGCCGGCCTCCTACGTGCACCTGATCCTGATCACCGACCGTCTCGGCGACGTGCTGCCGACGATCCGCTCGCGCTGCCAGGCGGTGCGTTTCGAGGCGCCGCCGCCCGAGCAGGTCGCGGCCGAGCTCGAAGCCGGCGGGATCGCCCGCGAGTCGGCGCTGGCGCTGGCGCGGCTGTCGCTCGGGGACGCGGGGATCGCCCGTGAGCTGGC
>JASHQV010000425.1 GCA_030038955.1 Solirubrobacteraceae bacterium | reverse complement strand
GACGCGGCCGGCGTACCGCAAGTCGCCGGCCGCGAAGTAGCCCATCAGGAGAGCGCCGATCCGCTCCCGGCGACGGCCCTCGCCGGGCAGCCACCCCGCGATCACCAGCTCCTGGCGGCGCGTGTGCTTGAGCTTCAGCCAGCAGCCGTTGCGGGCACCCGGCTGGTAGCTCGAGTCGAGGCGCTTGGCGACGATCCCCTCGAGCCCTTGCTTCCTGGTTGCATCGAGCAGCCGTTGTCCCTCGCCGAAGCGAGTCTCGGGGACGCGCCAGGCGGGACCGCCGAGGTCGAGATCCGCGAGCCGCGCCCGCCGTTGCGCGTAGGGGGCCGTTAGCAGCGACTCGCCGTCGAGGTACAGCAGGTCGAAGATCGCGTAGACCACCGGCGTCGACACGCTGAGGCGCCTGCTGTGGGCGGCACCGGTCACGTGCATGCGGCTCTGCAGGCGCTCGAAGCTGGGGCGGCCGTGCTCGTCGAAGGCGATGATCTCGCCGTCGAGCACGGCCTCGCGCATCCCCAGCTGCTCGCTCAGGCCGCGAAGCTCGGGGTAGGTGGCGGTGATCTCGTTGAGGCTCCTCGACTCGAGCCGCAGGCGACCCGGCTGCGCGTAGGCGAGCGCGCGGATCCCGTCCCACTTGACCTCGAACGACCAGTTGTCGGGGTCGCGGGGGAGCCGCGCAGCGAGGCGTGCCAGCATCGGCCGCAGGTGCTCGGGCATCGGCAGGCGCTCCGGGTTCTCGGGCGGATCCATGCGGTGGATCATCCAGCTGTCCTGATCGGTGCCGTCGTCTGCGGCGCGATCGCGGCCTGTCCGGCGTCCGATCGCGAACAGCGCGTAGCGACCGCGCAGACGCTCGCCCTGGAAGCTGACCTCGATTTTGCGGGGCTCCCACTTGTGAAGCTCGTAGCTGCCGCGGTCCCAGACTCGCACGGTGCCGGCGCCGTACTCGCCCCTGGGGATCTCGCCCTCCCACTCCAGGTACTCGAGCGGATGGTCCTCGGTGTGCACGGCCAGCCGGTTGTCCTTCGGGGTCTGCGGGATCCCGCCCGGGATCGCCCACGAGGCGGCGACGCCGTCGCGCTCGAGCCGCAGGTCCCAGTGCAGGCGCCGGGCGTGGTGCTGTTGCACGACGAACCGGGGGCGCTCGCTGGCGCTCGCGCCCCCGGCGCCATCGGGTTCGCTGGTGCTCGCGCCCCCGGCGCCGGTGGGCTCAGTCGTCCTCTGGAAGTCGCGCTTGCGTCTGTAGCTGTCGAGCTCGTCGGCCACTGTGCATCATTGTCCCCGTGCTGATCGTCACCTGGAACGTCAACTCGCTGCGCGCGCGGCTGCCGCGGGTGCTGCAGCTGCTCGAGCGCCACCGCCCCGACGTCGTCTGCCTGCAGGAGACCAAGGTCGCGGCCGAGCAGTTCCCGGTCGCGGAGCTGGCCGCCGCCGGGTACCGCGCCGAACACCACTCGGGCGGGCGCTGGCAAGGCGTCGCGATCCTCGCGCGCGACGGGCTGGCGCTCGCGGACGCGGTCTGCGGCCTACCGGGTGATCCGGTCGACAGCGAGGCGCGCTGGTGCGAGGCGAGCGTTGCGGGCGTGCGGTTCGCGTCAGCCTACGTCCCCAACGGGCGCTCGCTCGACAGCCCCGAGTTCCCCCGCAAGCTCGCGTTCCTCGACGCCGCCGTGCAGCGGGTGCGGGCGGCGGCGCGGCCGTTCGTGCTGGTCGGCGACATCAACATCGCGCCGGCCGACGCCGACGTCTACGACCCGGCCGCGTTCGCGGGCGGAACGCACGTCACCGTCGATGAGCGGATGCGGCTCGGGCAGCTGCTGGAGGCGGGCCTCGTCGACGCCTACCGGCACGTGCATCCCGACGAGCAGCAGTTCACCTGGTGGGACTACCGGGCCGGCAACTTCCACAAGGGGCTGGGGCTGCGGATCGACCTGGCGCTGGTCAGCAGCGATCTCGCGGAGCGGCTGGTGGCGGTCGGGATCGACCGCGACTTCCGCAAGGGCCCGAAGCCGTCCGACCACGCGCCGCTGCTGGTGCGGCTCAGCTCGCCGTAAGCCGGCGGGGTAGCACACCTGGTCTGGCGGATTTTTCGGGCGTGCGCCCGAAAAATCCGCCCCCCACGCGTTCTTCGCATACTTTTACGAGCGTTGCCGATGATCGGCTCTAGATGGCGCACATTCTCGTAGTCGACGACGAACCCGCCGTCCGCCGCGCGCTCGAGCGAGCGCTGCGCCTGGACAGCTACGAGGTCGAGCTCGCGGCCGACGGGCACGAGGCGCTCGACCGCCTCGCCGAGAGCCCCGCCGACGCGGTGATCCTCGACGTGATGATGCCGGGCGTCGATGGCATCGAGGTGTGCCGCCGGATCCGTGCCGCCGGCGATCACACGCCGATCCTGATGCTGACCGCGCGGGACGCGATCGACGACCGCGTCAAGGGCCTCGACGTCGGCGCCGACGACTACCTGGTGAAGCCGTTCGCGCTGCGCGAGCTGCAGGCCCGGCTGCGGGCGCTGCTGCGGCGCACCGCCGAGGACGGCGCCGAGGGCGAGACGCTGCGGTTCGGCGATCTGATGCTGGACCCGGTTGCCCACGAGGTGTACCGGGCGGAGCGCCGGATCGAGCTGTCGAAGACGGAGTTCCTGCTGCTGGAGCTGTTCCTCAAGCATCCCCGGCAGGTGCTCACCCGCTCGACGATCTTCGAGAACGTATGGGGCTACGACTTCGGGCCGACCTCGAACGCGCTGGGCGTCTACATCGGCTACCTGCGGCGCAAGACCGAGGAGGGCGGCGAGCCGCGGCTGCTGCACACGGTGCGCGGCATCGGCTACGTCCTCCGGGACTGACGCTGCCGGCGGCGTACGCTGAGGGCAGAGATGCCACTGCGCAAACGAGTCAGCTGGGCCGCCGCGGGCGCCGTCGCCGCAGCCGTCGCGATCGCCGTCGTGGTCTGCTATTTCGTCGTTCGCGACCAGCTCCTGAGACAGGTCGACGATCAGCTGCACGCGCAGGCACAGTCGATCGAGAACGATCCCATCCGCTCCCTCAACCACCCGCTTCCCGGGCTGCCGGCGAGCGCCGGCGGGTCGGCCCCATACCTGCAGGTCGTCCTCGCCAACGGAACCGTCGTCGAAAGCGAGGGCGGCACGCAACCGGATACCGCGAATGCCGCCGCCGTGGCCACCGGCAGTGCGCCGGCCTCGATAACCGACGTGGAGGTCGACGGCACGCCCGTGCGCGAGTACACGTTCCCGCTGCGCGGCTTCGTCGCCGACGGCCAGCAGCTAGCCGTTCAGCTCGGGCGGCCGCTGAGCTACGTATCGAACGTGCTCTCACGGCTGCGGCTGATCCTGCTGCTGGTGTTCGTCGGCGGGATCGCGCTGGCGGCGGCGCTGGGGCGGATGGGCGCGCGACGCGTGCTCGCCCCGCTTGCCGAGGTCACGCAGACCGCTGAGGTGATCGGCGAGACCGACGACCTCAGCCTGCGCCTAGCGGTCCACGCCGACGACGAGGTGGGGCAGCTTGCGACCCGCTTCAACGCGATGCTGGAGCGGCTGGCGGCGTCGCGGCGGGCGCTCGACGACTCCGTGCGCTCGCAGCGCCAGCTGGTCGCCGACGCTTCGCACGAGCTGCGCACACCGGTGACCAGCCTGCGCACCAATATCGAGGTGCTGCTGGCCGGCGGCGAGCTCGATGAGGACGAGCGCCGGCGCCTGTTGGACGACGTCGTCGAGCAGAGCGAGGAGCTGAGCCGGCTCGTGTCGGGCCTGATCGAGGTCGCGCGCGGCGACCTGCCCGAGGAGGCGGTCGAGGAGATCCGCCTCGACCATATCGTCGAGGAGGCGGTCGTCCGGGCTCAACGCAACGCCGCGAGCAGCGAGTTCGTCGCTGACTTGAAGCCGGTCACCGTGCGCGGCAGCGCCGAGCGGCTGAGCCGGGCGATCAACAACCTGCTGGACAACGCGGTCCGCCACAGCCAGCCGGGTCGGCCGGTCGAGGTGACGGTCGACGCGGACGGCGTCCGCGTTCGCGACCACGGCAGCGGCATC
>JASHQV010000424.1 GCA_030038955.1 Solirubrobacteraceae bacterium | reverse complement strand
GCCGCCGATCACGCCCGCAGCGATCCCGGCCAGGGCGCCGGCGATGTTCCGCTGGCCGCCGATCACGCCCGCCGCGATCCCGGCCATGGCGCCGGCGACGTTCCGCTGGCCGCCGATCACGCTCCCCACGATCCCGGCCAGACGCCCCCGGGCCAGATGCCACCCGAGCAGATGCCCCGCATCCGCCTCACCCGCGGTCGCGTCGTCGCCTCGGGGCTGTTCGTCGTCTCGGCTGTCGCCTTCCTGTACTTCGTGCTGCCGAAGCTGCTCGGCCTGCGGGAGACGTGGAATCGCCTGCAGCAGGGCGACGTCTGGTGGCTGGTGGTTGCGTTCGTGTTGGAGGCGGCCTCGTTCGCCGGCTACATCGTCCTGTTCCGGGCCGTGTTCGTGGAGCGCGACACGCGAATCGACTGGCGGGCCAGCTACCAGATCACGATGGCGAGCCTCGCGGCCACCCGTCTGCTTGCCGCGGCCGGCGCGGGTGGGATTGCGCTGACCGCATGGGCGCTGCGCCGCTCCGGCATGACGTCGCGCGCGGTTGCGACGCGGATGATCGGCTTCCTGGTGATCTTGTATGCGATCTACATGGGCTCGCTGGTGGTCGATGGGCTCGGGTTGTACCTGGGTCTGTGGAGTGTCGGCGAGCCGTTCGCGATCACGATCGTTCCGGCGATCTTCGGGACAGTGGTGATCTCCCTGTTCCTGGGGATGTCGCTGCTGCCCGATGATTTCGACCGCATGGTTGCGCGCTGGACCTGGAACATGGGGCAGCTCGGCGTCGCGGCCCGCCGCATCGCCAGGGCGCCGGCGGCGGCCGCCACCGGCGTCAGGACCGCGCTCGCGCTGGTCCGCTCCTGCGACCCGAGCCTGCTGGGAGCGCTTGCCTGGTGGGGCTTTGACATCGCCACCCTGTGGGCCTGCTTCCACGCATTCGGGGCCTCGCCGAACAAGGCGGTGATCGTGATGGCCTACTTCGTCGGCTGGATTGGCAACACGCTGCCACTGCCGGGAGGCATCGGCGGCGTCGAGGGCGGCATGATCGGGGCGTTCAGCGCCTTCGGCGTCAATGTCGAGACCGCTGTGGTGGCGGTGCTCGCCTACCGCGCCTTCTCGTTCTGGCTGCCAACCCTGCCGGGCGCGATCGCCTACCTGCAGCTGCGCCGCACGGTCAGCCGCTGGCGGGCGGCGGAGGGCTCGGATCGCGCCGGGACCCCCACTGGCGGTGCCGGGACGCCCACTGGCGGCGCCGGGGGCGCCACCTATACTTGATGATGTGCCGCCGTGGGGCTCACGAGCCACTCGCGGCGGTGCTGACAGGTGCGACAGACGAGCGTGACGGAATGACGAACGAGCAGGCCACAACGGGCGAGCAGGCGCCGGAGAACGTGGTGATCATCGGCAGCGGCCCCGCCGGCTACACCGCCGCACTGTACACGGCGCGGGCCAACCTGGAGCCGCTGGTGATCGAGGGGTTCGCCTGGGGCGGGCTGCTGCAGCAGACCACCGACGTCGAGAACTACCCGGGCTTCCCGGGCGGAATCATGGGCCCGGAGCTGATGCAGCAGATGCGCGCCCAGGCCGAGCGCTTCGGCGCCCGCCTGGAGACCGATGAGGTGACCGCCGTCGAGCTGGCCACGGACGGCGGCCTGCACCGCGTCTACGTCGGCGACCAGGAGTACCTCACGCGGACCGTGATTCTGGCGATGGGCGCGGAGCACCGCAAGCTCGGCGTGCCCGGCGAGGAGCTCCTGGCCGGCCGTGGCGTCAGCTACTGCGCGACCTGCGACGCGGCCTTCTTCCGGGACGTCCCGACGATCGTTGTCGGCGGCGGCGACTCCGCCATGGAGGAGGCGATGTTCCTCGCCAAGTTTGCCTCCAAGGTCGCAATCGTCCACCGGCGCGAGCAGTTTCGTGCCTCCAAGATCATGCTCGAGCGTGCCCACGCGCTCGACAACGTCGAGTGGCTCACGCCATATGTGGTGGAGGAGCTCATCTCTGTCGACGGCACTTCGCTGGCACGGGCGCGTCTGCGTCGCGCGAACGACGACTCGACCCGGGAGATCGAGATCTGCGGCGCGTTCATCGCGATCGGCCACGAGCCACAGTCGCAGCTGGTCGAGGGACAGATCGAGCTCGATCCCGGTGGCTACGTCGTCACCGAGGGCCGCTCGACCTCGACCAGCCGGCCGGGCGTGTTCGCCGCAGGCGATCTCGTCGACCACACCTACCGTCAGGCGGTCACCGCCGCCGGCTCCGGATGCCAGGCTGCGCTCGACGCCGAGTGGTACCTGCGCGACAACCCGACGCCGGCGGTCGGAGTCGCCGCCGGGCGCTCCTGAGCGGGCTCGAACCCTCATAGGGGACAGCCGTCGGGCTCGAACCCTAATAGGGGCAGCCGTCTGCCGGACCCCACCGGTGAGATGGCGGGCTGGCTCCCATCCACAGCCCAAAGTCCTGCGTCCAGGTGGCGGCGCCGCCCCAGCCGCGGATTCCGCGGTTGACGACGCCGGTCCCAACCTGCGCGAAGTCGGGGTCGAGGATGTTCTCGCAGTGACCCGTGCTTGCCATCCACGCCTTGACCACCGAGTGCGCCGTGGTGAACCCGACGGCGATGTTCTCGCCTGCGGTCGACCAGTTGAACCCCACGGCCGAGATGCGGGCGCCGAAGTCTGAGCCGTGGGTGAACTTCTGGCGGCGGACCATCGTGTCCGTCCAGCTCTGGGCCGAACGGTTGAGGCGCCTGTTGATATGCAGCGCAGGCAGCCCACGGGAGGTCCGCTGCCGGTTGATCAGGCAGACCACCGCGGCGCGGATCTGCTTGCGCGACGCCGCGCCCACGGGCGTGTAGGCGTGCGCGCACGGGGATCCCGCGATTGCCGCGTGCGGCGCGGCGGCAGCAAAAACAAGTCCGACCAGAGTTACCTTGGCGGCTGTGACCAGCCGCCGCCGAATCAGGTAGGGCATACGTAATCGATCGGCGACGAACAGAAAAACGGCAAGTCACCGGCTGGCCACTCAAACGAGCGTCCATCCCGCGGATCTCGGCCGTCATCATCGAACGGCGCCGATTCACCAAGTTAGGGGGTCAGCACGATTTTTAGCGCTTCGTGGCGGTCGTAGCGCCGGTAGGCCTCGGCCGCGTCATCGAGCGGCATGTGCGCGCTGATCAGCGGCGAGGGATCGAGCGTCCCGGCCTCGAGCATCCCCAGCACGCGGTCCACGTGCGCGATCACGTTGGCGTGTCCACTCTTCAGCGTCAGCGCCTTGATCCACACGAGCCCCATATGCACCTGCTGGGGTTCGGCGTACACGCCGATCGCGCCGACGGTTCCGGCCTTGCGGACGAGGCGGATCGCCAGGTCGAGCGCGTCGGGATGTCCGACCGCGTCGATCGCGACGTCGACGCCGCGCCCGCCGGTGAGCCGCTTGACCTGCTCGCGCGGCTGCTGCTCGCTCAGGTGTACCGGGGTGGCGCCGAACGCGCGGGCGATCTCGAGCCGCTCGGGCACGGAGTCGATCGCCACCACCGGTCCGGCACCCGACGCCCGCGCCACCTGCACGGCGCACAGACCCACAGGGCCGAGACCGAGCACCGCGACGGAGTCTCCGGGCGTGACCCCCGAGTTGACCACCGCGTGATAGCCGGTGCCCATCACGTCGCCGGCGAATAGGGCCACGTCATTGCTGAGGCTGTCCGGCACGCGGCGCAGCGTCAGGTTCGCATGCGGCACCAGGGCCAGTTCGGCCTGCGTGCCGGGCAGGTCGCCGAGCGCGGCGCCGTGTCCGAACGTGCGCATCTGATCGCACTTGTGGTAGTGGCCGCGCAGGCAGAAGAAGCAGGTTCCGCAGGCGGTATGGAAGCAGCCCAGCACCCGGTCGCCCTCAGCCACGCGGGTGACCGCGTCTCCGGCGGCCACCACCGTGCCGACGAGCTCGTGCCCGATCGTGAACCCTGGCGCGATCTTCACTCGCCCGCGGTAGATGTGGAGGTCGGAGCCGCAGATCCCGGTGGCTTCGATCCGGACGATCGCGTCGTCGCCCGCCAGCAGCTCTGGCTCGCGTCGCTCCTCCACCCGCACCTGCATCGGCGCCTGGAAGGTGACCGCGCGCATCAGGACGGTCGCGTCGCAGTCGGCTGAAAGCACATGGCCCGGCACCCTAACGGGTGCCGGGCCACGAAGAGGCGGGCTAGTTCGCCCAGCCCGCCTCGCCGTCCATCGAGCTCAGCCGTCGCTTGGCGTGGCGACTCCACTGACCTCGACGGTCACCATTCGCGACGCCGCGCCCACGTTCCACGGACCACCGAACACACGCGCCCGCAGCCGGATGGCGCCGGCCTCACCAAACTGGTAGATGAACGAGTACGTCGATGCCGACGTGACATTGCTCGCCTCGACGTCGTGCCAGGCACCATCGTCTCCCAGCTGCTGCAGGAAGATCTCGTGACCCGACTTGGCCGGGCTGACGTTCCCCGAGATCGTCACGGTGCCGCCGACCTCGGCGGTGTCCGAGCTCTGGTTGATCGTGACCACGTCCTGCACACCCTGGCTGAGCGGGGCGCTCACGCGTCCTGCCTTGGTCGTTGCCCGGTAGGTGGTGTTGTAGGTCGGGGTCACGGTGAACGCGTAGGACCCGTCGGACGCGGTCGGAATGCTATCGACCACGTGCCAGCGACCATTCGGGTTCTCCGCGTGCAGGGTCACGTTCACGCCCGCCTTCGGGTCAGTCGTGCCCGCCTTGTAGAGCTTCCCGCTCAGTGTCACCGACCTGCCCTCGGCGATGATCGGGCTGGAGCTGGTCAGCGTGAACGCCGGCTTCTCACGTTGCTGGACGATCAGCGTGACGCTGTCCGAGTCGCCCGCGACGTTGCGCCGATCGCCAGTGAACACGGCACGGAGCGTCTTGTCGCCGGGATACCGGAATCCATGGACGACGCTGAAATGCGAGTCGCGGTTCGTACGCGTGACCGCGATCGTGCGCCAGACGTCGCCGGCGGCGGCCGTCTGCTGCTGCAGCAGCACTCGCTCAAACGCATGGCTCGGAGTGATCCGTCCATTGAACACGACCAGGCTTCCCGTGAAGCTGGTCGTGGTGCTGGCATGCAGTGTCACCAGTGCGGCCACCTGCTCCTTGACCGTGGCGCTGTGTGTGCCGTCTGGCCCACGCACGAACCAACTTCGGTTCGACATGACCACGCCGACCTGACGCGTGAACTCGTAACCGCCACTCGCATCGGTGGTGGTGTGGCTCACCAGTGTGAAGCGCGCCGCGGGATTCACGCGGTGGTACAGGTAGATCGTCTGCCCGGCGACATCGCTTCCCTGTAGCTGGCCGTAGATCACGACGCTCTCGCCGGCGATGATCGGGTTGGGCGCGGCCGTGAGCGTCAGGCCCTTGTCCTGGTGGGGGGCGGCACTCGCCAGTCCGGTGACGCCCACTGTCACGAGGGCGCCAACCAGCGCTGCGAGCACGATGAGTCGCGTGCGCATCAAGAGCACTTCCTTCCAACTTGCTTGGTGGTCGCTCCACCCCGACCGGGCGGCCCTGGTCGGCTCACAGAACACTGATTGCGGCGCGGAAGTTGCGCTTCCGAGCAGGCGCCGCTGGCCGCCGGAGTGCGTGATCCTCGCCAGCGGCCGGGGGTAGACTCGGCGCGTGAGTGCGTTTGCCGTCGTCGTGCTGGTCGGGCTCGCGCTGGTGGTTGCGTTCGTGATCGCGCTCGGCATGCAGCACGAGCGCGATCCCACGGCCCAGCTCGGCCTGCGTTCGTCCCGGGAGATCGCTGAGGCCCGCGAGGCGATGGACGCCGAGGATCTGGAGCAGCTGCTGGCCGCGCACAACGAGCGGCGCCGGCGGCGGGGTCAGCCGGAGATGACGGTTGAGGACGTGGAGCGCGAGGTGATGAACGACCGCGACCAGCTGCGCCGCAGTACCTGATCTCTGACCGCGGTGGCGCGTTGCCTGATCATCGCCTGTGGACAGCGCGGCGTCGAGCTGGCCGGCGAGCTGCGGCGTCGCGGTCACGTGGTGCGGGGCACCACTCGCCGGCCCGAGCGAGTGGCTGAGCTTGGCGAGGCGGGGATCGAGGGGGTGCTGGCCGATCCCGATCGGCTCGCAACGCTGGTGCCCGCGCTCGAGCACGTCGGCGTCCTCGTGGTGCTGCTCGGCAGCGCCGCCGGGAAGCCCGCGCAGCTGTCGGCGCTGCACGGCCCGCGCCTCGAGTCGCTGCTGCGCAAGCTGCTCGACACGACTGTCCGCGGCGTCGTCTACGAGGCGGCCGGGACGGTCCCGCCCCCGCTCCTGTCGAATGGCGCCGCCGCGGTCGCGCGCGCGTGCGGCGCCTCACGTGTCCCTTACGCGCTGATCGAGGTCCCGCGCACACGGCCCGGCTGGCCGCGTGCGGCGCTGGCGGCGGTCGACAGCGTTCTGCCCGGGTCGGCGGAGGCGCCGGCCG
>JASHQV010000423.1 GCA_030038955.1 Solirubrobacteraceae bacterium | reverse complement strand
GCCGACCCGACGATCCGAGGACGCACCGTCATCGGCGCGCGGGGCTGGTGATCGTGCTGCAGCCGCTCCAGCTGGAGCTGCGAGCCCGCGATCAGCTCGCCCGTGCGGCGGTTGGGATGACAACCCGCGGCGATATGGCGGTGGGGAACTACGACCAGGTCCTGGATCGCGCCGAGCAGCGTGCCGCGATCGGCGCGAATGTGCTCCATGAACAGGTAGCGCCCGCCGGGACGGAGCACGCGGTGGATCTCGTCGAGCACCCGCACGGGGTCGGGCACGGTGCACATGATGTAGGTCGCCACGACCGTGTCGAAGCTGGCATCGTCGAACGGCAGCGACTCCGCACCGGCCTGCACGAGCCGCCAGCCGCCGATCGGCAGCGTGGCGCCCTCCAACCTCGCGCGCAGCCGCGCAAGCATGTACGGAGAGGGCTCGCTGACCACCAGCTCGCTGACCGCCGCCGGATAGTGCGGCAGGTTGACGCCGCTGCCGGCGCCGAGCTCGAGCGTGCGCCCCGCCGCCGTCGACAGCAGCTGCCGCCGCGTCTGCCGCTGTCCCGCGCGCTCGGCCAGCTCGAGCAGGTGCGGGTAGTAGAGCGCGAACAGCCGCGCGCCTGCCCCCCAGGACTGCTCGCCGGCCGGCGCTCGGCGATCAAATGCTGTGGGAGCCGTCAAGCGTTCGCGCGGTCGTCGACCTCGGCACCTGTGACTGCTCGGGCGCGGTGCCGAGCATCCGGTCGCCCAGCGTCGAGGTGACGCCGAACCAGTAGTGCTCGTTCTTGTAGTGATGCAGGCGGTGCCCGCGCCAGATCGAGCGGTAGTAGCGGCCGCGGGGGCGGTACGGGGTGTGGATCAGGAAGTGACACCACTCGTACGAGGCCAGCATCACGTAGCTCGCGACGAGCCCGCTGGCGGCCTGCGCGAGCCGGTCGCCGCCGAGGATCAGCCCGATCGGGAACGACATCACCCACACGGTCGCAGCGATCATCGCGACGAACATCACGACCGCGTAGGCGGGGATCAGGACGCCGTCGAGAATTGCGGGCTCGAGGTGGTGGGCGCGGTGCTCGCGGGCCGCCATCAGGTCGACCGTGAGGCGCCCGACCCGTCGCGGCCGGGCGTGCAGCAGGTAGACATGGATGACCCACTCCACCGGCGGCGTCACCGCGACGATCCCGGCCAGCCACACGAGGTCGCGCCAGCTGAAGTGCCCGAGCGCCAGGCGCAGCCCCAGCGCCACCAGGACCGCGGTGGCGAGCAGCTTCGGCGAGGGGCGGCGGACGAACGAGCGCCAGCAGTCGCCGAGCGTTAGGACCTCCGGTCGTCGACGGGGAACCGCATCAGCCGGCGCGGTGAGCGCGTCTGCCGCCATCCGCACACACGCTACTACCGCCGCTGCCAGCCGCCGTGCAACAGAGGCACGTGCGTGCCCGCAGAGGTAGGCTCACACCGCCTGGTAGCAGAAGGAAGGCGTTTCGGATGGCAGTCAGATCCACGGAGGCCGAAGCCGAGCTGATCGCCGGGGTATGCCAGCGCGTGCGCGAGCGGCTGCCGAGCGACCAGGCCGCCTCGTGCGAGCCGTTCGTGCGCCAGTACTACCACTGGGTCCCGCCCGAGGACCTCGCCGACCGTGGCCTGCTGGACCTCTATGGGGCTGCCGTCTCGCACTGGAACCTGGCCGCCCAGCGCCACCCCGGGCAGGTCAAGCTGCGCGCCTACAACCCGGAGCTCGAGCAGCAGGGGTGGCAGTCGCCGCACACGGTGATCGAGATCGTCTCAGACGACATGCCGTTCCTGGTCGACTCGGTGACGATGGAGCTGTCGCGCAACGGCTATGGAACGCACCTCGTGATCCATCCCGTGATCCGGTTCGTGCGCGACGACGACGGCAACCTGATCGGCGTCGCCGACCCGGCTTCGGATCCGCGCGACTCGCAGGCCGAGTCGATCCTCCACGTCGAGATCGATCGCGAGAACGACCTCGAGCGGCTGGACGAGCTGGTCCACAGGATCGAACGCGTGCTGGGCGACGTCACGCGCGCGGTCGAGGACTGGCAGCCGATGCGCGAACGAGCGCTGGCGCTGATCGACGAGCTCGCGGACGGCAACGCCCCGATCGGCCAGGCGGACCTGGAGGAGACCCAGAGCTTCCTGCGTTGGCTGACCGAGGACCGCTTCACGTTCCTCGGCTACCGCGAGTACGAGCTGATCCGCGAGGCCTCCGACGATGCCCACCCGGCGCGGCTCGAGCCGGTCGTCGACTCGGGACTCGGGATCCTTCGCGGCCCGCCCGCGAACCCGGCCACGGAGCTGACCGAGACCGCGTTCAAGCTGGCGATCGCCGACGCGCCGCTGCTGCTGACGAAGGCCAACTCTCGCGCCACCGTGCACCGGCCGGCCTACCTGGACTACGTCAGCGTCAGGCGGTTCGACGCGCATGGGCGGGTGACCGGCGAGCGGCGCTTCCTCGGCCTGTACACGACCGCCGCCTACAAGGAGAGCCCGCTGGTGACGCCGCTGCTGCGAGGCAAGGTGCGCTATGTGCTCGAGCGGGCGGCGTTCCCGCCCGACAGCCACGACGCGAAGGCGCTGCGCGAGATCTGCGAGTCGTATCCGCGGGACTCGCTGTTCCAGATCGGCGCCGAGGAGCTGTTCCGGATCGCGATCGGGATCCTCGGCCTCGGCGAGCGCCAGCGGGTCCGCGTGTTCGCCCACGCCGACGTGCTGGAGCGGTTCGTCACCTGCCTCGTGTGCCTGCCGCGCGACCGCTTCAACACCGAGAATCGCCTGCGCGCCGGAGAGATCCTGCTGCGGACGTTCAACGCCTCGCACTTCGACTGGACGCTGCAGCTGACCGAGTCGACGATCGCCAAGATCCATTTCATCGTCCACTGCCGGGAGGGCGTGCCGCCGTTCGACGAGCGCGACATCGAGCGTCAGATCGTGGCGGCGATCCGCGCATGGACCGACGACCTGCGCGACGCGCTCGTCGAGGAGCACGGGGAGCAGCTCGGACTGCTGCAGTGGAGGCGCTTCGAGCGCGCCTTCCCGCCGGCCTACCGGGACGACTGGTTGCCGCGCACGGCGGTCGCCGACATCGCGCGGATCGAGGAGGTGGAGGAGGCGCAGGAGCCGATTCTGCGTCTGTACCGCCCGCTGGAGGCAGACGACGACGTGATCCGCTGCAAGCTGTTCAGCCTGACGCGGATCTCGCTGTCCGACATGCTGCCCACGTTCGAGCACATGGGTGCCCGGGTCAACGATGAGCGCCCCTACGAGATCACCCCTGCAGGCGGGCAGTCGCTGTGGATCTACGACTTTGGGATGAGCAGCGACAGCGGCGACATCGAGCAGATCCACGACCTCTTCGAGGAGGCGTTCCTGGGGGTCTGGCGCGGCGAGCTGGAGGACGACCGGCTGGGCGGGCTGGTGCTCGGCGCCGGCCTCACCGGCCGCCAGATCACCGTGCTCCGGGCGATCGCCAAGTATCTGCGCCAGGCGGGGATCCCGTTCACCGACAGCTACATCCAGCGGACGCTGAACCGCCACCCGGACACCGCCGTGCTGCTGGTGCGGCTGTTCGGGGCGCGGCTCGACCCCGACTGGCGCGACGAGCACAAGGCCGAGCGGCTGTCCGAGCAGCTGACGGCCGCGATCGACGCGGTCCCGAGCCTCGACGAGGATCGGATCCTGCGCAGCTTCCACGCGGTCGTGGCCGCGATCCTGCGCACCAACTACTACCGGTACGACGATCGCGGGCCCGACACGCAGGCCTCCGGCGCCCGCGGCCACCCAGGCCGCGGGCGCGACCACCAGGTGCCATACCTGAGCTTCAAGCTCGACCCCGACGAGATCCCGCTGCTGCCACTGCCGCGTCCGCAGTTCGAGGTCTTCGTGTACTCGCCGCGCGTCGAGGGTGTGCACCTGCGCGGCGGTAGAGTGGCTCGCGGCGGGATCCGCTGGTCGGACCGGCCGGAGGACTTCCGCACCGAGGTGCTCGGGCTGATGAAGGCCCAGATGGTCAAGAACGCGCTGATCGTGCCGGTCGGCTCGAAGGGCGGCTTCATCGTCAAGCGCCCGCCGGCGAACGCGACCCGCGAGCAGCTGCAGGAGGAGGCGATCGCCTGCTACCGGACGTTTCTGTCGGGGCTGCTCGATCTCACCGACAACATCGTCGGCGGCGAGGTCGTGCCGCCCTCGCGGGTGGTCCGCCACGACGGCGACGATCCCTATCTCGTGGTGGCCGCCGACAAGGGCACCGCCAGCTTCTCCGACATCGCCAACGAGGTGTCCGCCGAGTACGGATTCTGGCTCGGCGATGCGTTCGCCTCCGGTGGCAGCCACGGCTACGACCACAAGGCGATGGGGATCACCGCGCGCGGGGCGTGGGAGTCGGTCAAGCGGCACTTCCGCGAGCTCGGCACCGACATCCACACGACCGACTTCACGGTCGCCGGGATCGGCGACATGTCGGGTGACGTGTTCGGCAACGGGATGCTGCTGTCCGAGCACATCCGCCTGCTCGCCGCGTTCAACCACCTGCACGTGTTCCTCGACCCCGACCCCGATCCCGCCGCCAGCTACGCCGAGCGCCGGCGCCTGTTCGAGCTGCCGCGCTCCTCGTGGAGCGACTACGACTCCTCGCGGATCTCGGAGGGCGGCGGCGTCTACCCGCGCACGGCCAAGTCGATCCCGATCAGCGAGCAGGTGCGGCGAGCGCTGGACATCGACGCCGACGAGCTGCCACCGGCCGAGCTGATCTCGCAGATCCTCTGCGCCCCCGTCGATCTGCTGTGGAACGGCGGCATCGGCACGTACGTCAAGAGCGCCACAGAGACCCACGCTGAGGCCGGCGACAAGACCAACGATGCCGTCCGGGTGGACGGCGAGGACCTGCGCTGCCGGGTCGTCGGGGAGGGCGGGAACCTCGGCTTCACCCAGGCCGGGCGGGTCGAGTACGCGCTCGGCGGCGGCCGCATCAACACCGATGCGATCGACAACGTCGCGGGCGTCAACTGCTCCGACCACGAGGTCAACATCAAGATCCTGCTGGACGCGCTCGTGGGTCACGGCGAGCTGACCGGGAAGCAGCGCAACGAGCTGCTCGTGGAGATGACCGAGTCGGTGGCCGAGCGCGTGCTGTACGACAGCTACACGCAGTCCGAGGGGCTCAGCGTGTCGGTCGTCCAGGCGCCGATCATGGTCGACGTGCACGGGCGACTGATCCGCCATCTCGAGCGGGTGGCGGGGCTCAACCGCGAGCTCGAGGGGCTGCCGAGCCCGTCGACGATCGCCGCGCGCAAGAAGGACGGGCGCGGCCTCACCTCGCCCGAGCTCGGGGCGCTCAGGGCGCACGTCAAGATCCACCTGTACGCGACGCTGCTGGACTCCGACCTCCCCGAGGATCCCTACCTGTCGCACGACCTCGAGCGCTACTTCCCGTCGCCGCTGCCAGAGCGCTACCGCGCGCAGATGCAGCACCACCGCCTGCGCCGCGAGATCATCGCCACGCAGGTAGCCAACGAGATGGTCGAGCGCGGCGGCAGCACGTTCGTCTTCCGGGTCGGAGAGGAGACCGGTGCCGCGCCGGCGATCCTGGCCCGCGGCTTCGCGGTCGCCCGCGAGGTCTACGGGATGGGCGAGCTGTGGGAGTGGGTCGAGGCGCTCGACAACCAGATCGGCGCGGACACGCAGCTGGCGATGCTGGTGGAGGCGCGCCGGCTGCTGGAGCGGGCCGCCCGCTGGCTGGCCCGCTCCAATCCGACGCAGATCGACATCGCGGCGCTGGTCGAGCGCTACGAGCCGGGAGCGCGGATGCTGTGGGCGGCGATGCCAGAGATCCTCGACGACGCTGAGCGCTCGGAGTTCGAGCGACGGGCGGACGCGCTGCTCGAGGCGGGCGTGCCCGAGCGGATGGCGCGGCGGGTGGCGGCGATGCCGTGGGCGCTGCCGGCGCTGGACATCGTCGACGTGGCCGCCGCCACCGGTCGCGAGCCCGAGGTGGTGATGCGCGCCCTGTTCCTGATCACCTCGCGGCTGCGGCTCGGCTGGGTGCGCGAGCGGATCCTGGAGCTGCCGCGGGACAACCGCTGGCAGGCGCTGTCGCGAGCGTCGCTGCGCGACGACCTCGCCGGCCTCGTCAGGGTGCTCACCCGCGAGGTGCTGCAGGCACAGGGCGCCGACGCCGAGCTGGCGGTCGAGGTCTGGGAGGAGGCCCATCACGAGGCGGTGGAGCGCTGCCTCGAGATCCTCTCCGACATCGAGGCCTCGCGCACCTACGACACGACCACGCTGCCGGTCGCGCTGCGGGAGCTGCGCAACCTGATCAGGGCGACCGGTCCCGCCGGGAATGGGCGCGCGCCAGCGGGTCTCGAGCCGAGCGCCACAGATACATCAGACCGAGTCGCAGGCCACTCGTGAAGTCGATCAGGCCGGCGAGCAGGAATGCCGCCGGCCCGGTCAGCAGCGCGCCGAGCAGTCGCGACAGCGACCGCCTGGCGCCGAGTGGCCGCGAGAGCATCGGGTCAAGGATCCGTGGGAGAATTAGTCGTGGAATTTGACGAGTGGCTGGGCGTGTATGGCGACGCACGTGGGATCAGTCGATGCCGAAGCATCGGCGATTCCCACGGGTGGCGTCAGGCGCGTCCGGGCGCCGTCAAAACCGCGAAGTAATTCTCCCACGGGCCCTCGGCTATCGTCTGCCTGCGCATGCCCACCGCGGTGACGACAAACATCACGGAGCTTCCCGAGTCGCGCGTGCGCGTGCAGGCCGAGGTCGCGCCCGAGGAGGTTGAGCGACGGCTGCAGCAGGCCGCCCGGGCGCTCGGCCGCGAGCTGCGGATTCCCGGCTTCCGCAGGGGCAAGGTGCCGCCACCGGTGGTGATCCGGCGGCTGGGGCGGGAGGCCGTGCTCGACGAGGCGCTGCGCAGCTCGCTCGGCAACTGGTACGTCGACGCGATCGACGCCTCCGGAATCGCCCCCGTTGGCGAGCCGAACGTCGACGTCGGCGAGCTTCCCGCCGAGGGCAAGCCGCTGTCGTTCTCAATCGAGGTCGGCGTGCGCCCGCGCGCCAAGCTCGGCACCTATAAGGGCCTCGAGGTGGGGCGACGCGAGCCGGTCGTCGACGACGGCGCGGTCGACGCCGAGCTGGAGCAGCTGCGCGAGCGGATCGCCACCCTGGA
>JASHQV010000046.1 GCA_030038955.1 Solirubrobacteraceae bacterium | reverse complement strand
GGCCTCGGGGTCGCCGCGGTGAAAGCAGCTGCGCTCGCCGGTGTGGCACGCCGGTCCCGCCGGCTCCACCAGCGCCAGCAGCGCGTCGGCGTCGCAGTCGTAGCGGATCGCCCGGAGCCGCTGGGTGTTGCCGGAGGTGGCGCCCTTGTGCCACAGCTCCTGGCGCGAGCGACTGTAGAGGTGCAGCTCGCCGCTCTCGCGCGAGCGCGCGAGCGCCCCGGCGTTCATGTAGGCGACGGTCAGCACCTCGCCGCTGCGCCAGTCCTGCACCACGCACGGGACCAGCCCCCGCTCGTCGTAGTTGATCTGCGCGTCGTCCACCGGGGCCGGGGATTCTAGGCGCCGGCGGGAGCTGCCCGCTCGCTTGCGAGCCGGGCCGGGGCCGGGCCGGGGCCGATCGCGCCCCGGGCCGGGGCCGATCGCGCCCGCGGGTCGAAATTCGCCAGACTATCCGTCGGTTTTCGACCCGCGGCTACACGCGGCACTCAGCGGCCGCCAGGGTCCACCCCGGGTCACTCGATCCCGAGGCGGTCGAGCACGCGCTCGTCGGCCCGCCAGTGGCGGCGCACGCGCACCGACAGCGCGAGGTGCACGTCGCTGCCCAGCTCCCGCTCGATCGCCCGGCGCGCGGCGCTGCCGATCGCCTTGATCATCCGGCCGCCGGCGCCGATCAGGATGCCCTTCTGCGAGTCGGTCTCGACCAGCACCACCGCCTCCAGGCGCACGAGGCGTTCCCGAGGCCGGTCGATCGACTCGATCTGCACCTCGACCGCGTGCGGCACCTCGGCGCGGGTGCGCGCCAGCACCTGCTCGCGGATCAGCTCGGCGAGCTGCACCGCCTGCGACTGGTCGGAGCGCTGCGAGGCGTCGAAATAGAAGGGGCCCTCTGGCAGCAGCGACACCAGCCGCTCGACGAGCACGCGGACGCCGCTGCCGGTGCGGGCGGAGACGGGGAAGATGTCGTCGGCCACGCCCAGCTCCTCGGCCGCCTGCAGGGCCGCGGCGGTGCGGGCGCGGTCGACCCGGTCGATCTTGTTGACGGCGATCACGACCGGCACCGGCGCGCCGCCTAGCAGGCCGGCGATGAACCTGTCCCCCGGTCCGATCCCCTGCTCGGCGTTGACGACCATCAGGCAGCCGTCGGCGTCGCCCAACTCGTGCTCGACGCGAGCTTGCATCCGCTCCGTGAGCGCGTCCCGGGGGCGCTGCACGCCGGGCAGGTCGATCAGCACCAGCTGCCACCCGCGGCCGCTGGCGACGCCGCGGATCGCTCGCCGGGTGGTCTGTGGCTTGTCGGAGATGATCGCCACCTTGGCCCCGACGATCGCGTTCGCCAGCGTCGACTTGCCGACGTTGGGACGCCCCGCCAGGGCGATGAACCCCGAGTGCGTCGGCGCCTCGGCGCCGGCTGGCGCAGCTGCCTCGCCGGGGTCCCTGTCGCCGGCCGGGGGGGCGGCTTCGTCGCTCACCGCAGCCACCGCATCAGCTCGGCCTGCAGCGCCAGCATCTCGCCGTCGTCGGCCTCGTGATCCATCCCGGTCAGGTGCAGCGTGCCGTGCACCACCGCTTCGCGCACGTCGGCGGTGTGCTCCGGGCAGATCACGATGTCGCCGAGCTCGCGCGGCCCGGCAGCGCGTCCGTCCTCGTCGACGCCGAACGACAGCACGTCGGTGACCTCGTCGTGGTCGCGGAAGCGGCTGTTCAGCTCGCGGATCCGCTCGGAGTCGACGAACTCCACCGCCACGTGACCGTCCTCGAGGCCCGCCGACGAGAGCGCCAGCGTGCACAGCTCCCGGACCTCGACCGCGGTCGGGCCGGCCGGCCCGAGCAGCTCGCTGCCGAGCACCTCGATCTCCAGCTCAGGCACGCTCCGGATCCTCGAAGTCGGGTGCCCGGCATGCAAGAACACCCGGCTCGGCCGTCAACTAGCCCTCCTCGGCACCGGCGGCGTGCTCGTTGTAGGCGGCGACGATCCGCCTGACCAGCTTGTGGCGGACGACGTCCTCCTCGCCGAAGCGGACGAACTCGATCCCGTCCACGTGCTCGAGGATCTCGGCGACCACGATCAGCCCCGAGCGCTGGTCTCGCGGCAGGTCGATCTGGGTGATGTCTCCCGTGACCACGACCTTCGAGTTGAAGCCCAACCGCGTCAGGAACATCTTCATCTGCTCGGGACTCGTGTTCTGCGCCTCGTCGAGGATGATGAAGCTGTCGTTCAGGGTGCGGCCGCGCATGAACGCCAGCGGCGCCACCTCGATCACCCCCCGCTCCAGGTGCTGCGTCACCCGCTCGGCCTCGAGCATGTCGTGCAGCGCATCGAACAACGGCCGCAGGTACGGGTCGACCTTGGCCATCAGGTCTCCGGGGAGGAAGCCGAGCCGCTCGCCGGCCTCCACCGCCGGTCGCGTCAGGATGATCCGGTTGACCTCGCGCCGGTGCAGCGCCGCGGCCGCCAGCGCCACCGCCAGAAACGTCTTGCCGGTGCCGGCGGGACCGATCCCGAACGTGATCGTGTTCCGGCGGATCGAGTCGACGTAGCGCTTCTGGTTGACGGTCCGGGGCGCCACCTTGGTCGCGCGGTGACGCCACACGACGTCCTCGAGGATCGCCGCCGGCGACTCGTTCTGGTCGAGCGCACGCGAGACCGCCTCGATCGTCCCCGGCGCCAGCTCGTGGCCCTGGGCGACGAGCTCGGACAGCTCGCGGATCACGCTCGAGGCATCGGCCACCGCGCCCGGCTCGCCGTCGAGCGTCAGCAGGTTTCCGCGCAGGAACACGCCGCAGTCGAGGTGGCTCTCCAGGGTGCGGAGGATCGCGTCGCCGCTGCCCGCCAGCTCGGCAGC
>JASHQV010000045.1 GCA_030038955.1 Solirubrobacteraceae bacterium | reverse complement strand
GGGCCGCCACCGGGCGAGGGTCCGCTCGCCGGGATGACACTGGTGCTGACCGGGACGCTGCCCAGCCTCACCCGCGAGCGCGCCACCGAGCTGATCGTCGCCGCTGGCGGCAAGGTGACGGGGTCGGTGTCGCGCCGGACCTCGTACGTGGTCGCCGGCGACAGCGCCGGCTCGAAGCTGGCGAGCGCCGAGCGGCTGGGCGTGCCAGTGGTCGACGAAGCGGGGCTGCGCGGGCTGCTCGACGGCGGCGACGCCTCCAGCTGACCCAGGTGATGAGCCCCGGCCGACCGAGGTGGTGAGCCCCGGCCGACCGAGGTGGTGAGCCCCGGCCGACCGAGGTGGTGAGCCCCGGCCGACCCAGGCGGTGAGCCCCGGCCGACCGAGGCGGTGAATTCGCATTCATTGAGCGAGGAGATCAATGAATGCGAATTCACCGGTCTCTTGGCACTCCTCAGGGGTCGTAGTCGGCGAGCGCAGTGCCCATCTGATCCTCGATCTCGTGGCCGTAATCGGCGTCTGACTGTCCGTTGAACAGGAACGCGAACACCAGCTGGTCGCCGTTGCGAGCGCGGCAGTAGCCGACCAGGTTGGCGACGTCGTGCAGCGTCCCGGTCTTTCCGCGGCAGTTGTCGACGGCGCGGGTGCCGGCCATCTCGTACTGCATCGTGCCCCTGACGCCGGCGATCGCCAGCGAGTTCCAGAATGCGCTGTTGCCCTGCATCTGCTCGAGCAGGCTGACGACCTGAGCCGGCGAGGTGTGATCGAAGCGCGACAGTCCCGAGCCGTCGTCGAGCACCGGGTGCAGGCCGAAGCGCGTGGCGATGAACGCCCGGACCACCGCCGCGCCGCGGGCGGTGGTGCCGCCACCACCGAAGCGCGCGCCGATGTCCTTCAGCAGCGTCTCGGCGAAGAAGTTGTCGGACGGCGAGTTCGTCAGCTCGATCAGCTTCGAGATCGGCGGCGATGGCACCGTGGCGAGCAGTCGCGCCGTCTTCGGCGTGACTCCGGTCGAGATCTTCGTGCTCGACGTGACCTTGATGTGGTCCGCCCTCAGCGCTGAGGCGAACTTCTGCGCGGCGAACAGCGCGGGGTGGCGCTGCAGCGCGGTCTCCGCGGCACTGGTGAAGCCGGCGTCGAACGACAGGCCGCTGAGCTCGCCCTCCACCTCCAGGTTCGGCGCGTTTCCGGTCGCCGGCGTTCCGCGCAGCGCATCGAAATAGCTCTCGTCGCCGACGATCCGGCCGTCGACTGCCTTGATCCCGGCCACGGCCAGCTTTGCGGCCAGCGTCTGGACGGTCGCGCCGGTCCCGTAGGCCTCCCGGTCAAAGCTCGCCGAGCCGAACGTCGGGTCGCCGCCACCCCGCAGATACAGGGTGCCGTCCCACCTGCCGCGAGAGTCGAGGCTGCCGACCCCGTACACGCCGGTCTTCAAGCGGGCGCGACTGCCGTACTTGAGCAGCGCGGTGGTGGTCGTGTACAGCTTCTCGACTGAGGCCGGCATGCGCCGGACCTTCTGGTCGACCGCGAACAGCACGTGGCCGGTCGTGCGGTCCACCACCAGCGCCCCGTCGGCACCGCCGTCGCGGGTCATGTCGCGGCGCAGCGTGGTCTTCAGCGCCCGCAGCGCACTGGCGGGGGAGGCGATCGCGGTCGCGGGCCAGGCTGCGCAGAGGCCGAAGAGGATGACCACGGGCAGCGATGCCCGCCGGAGCCGCTGGCGCATGTTGCTATCAACCCGCAACGGCTGGCGAAGGTGCGCTGGTGGCGCCACGCTGCTGAGCATTGGCAGGGCGCGCTGCTGAGCATTGGCAGGGCGCCCTGCTCCTACAATGCGACCTCACATGGGCAAGGTGCTCGAGCTCGAGGCAGGGGGCGCACGGCCGGCGGGCTCACGCGAGCGTGGCCAGCGCCGGCGACCCCGGCGTTCCCGCACGGCGCTGGTGCTCGGCGGTGGCGGCTTTACCGGCGGCGTCTACCAGATCGGGGCGCTGCGGGCGCTCGACCTGCTGTCGGTCAACCGCACGGTCAACCAGTTCGACGTGTATGTCGGTACGAGCGCCGGCGCGTTCGTGGCTGCGGCGGTGGCCAACGGGGTGACCCCCGAGGAGATGATGCGCGTGATCGTCCCAGAGGGACCGACCGTGTTCCCGGACGTCCGCGTCAACGCCCTGCTCAAGCCGAACTATGGCGAGTACGTCCGCAAGGGCCTGATGCTGCCCTGGCGTCTCACCCGCCTGGTGCACGGCCTGGTTCGCGGTCTCGGGCAGGTGTCCGCGGTTGACTTCGCCGTCGGACTGGCGGCGTCGCTGCCCTCCGGCCTGTACTCGACCTCCGGGATCGAGCGGTACGTGCGCTCGGTGCTGTCCGATCCCGACCGCACGGACGACTTCCGCCTGCTCGACGCCGAGCTGTACCTGACGGCCACCGACCTCGACACCTGCGAGCGGATCGTGTTCGGAGCCGAAGGCTGGGACGACGTGCCGATCTCCACGGCGGTCAGCGCCTCCAGCGCGCTGCCGATGATCTACAAGCCGGTCGAGGTCAAGCACCGCGAGCTGGTGGACGGCGGACTCCTGTCGACCACGAACCTGGACATCGCCGTCGATGCGGGAGCAAAGTTCATCGTCGTCGTCAACCCGCTGGTGCCGTATGTCAACGACTTTGAGAAGCGAGTCAAGACGCTGAGCGGCTCGCGCGCGCGGCGCGTGAGCGACATGGGCTTCCCCCAGATCGGCTACCAGAGCTTCAAGCTGCTCGCCTACCAGCGCCTGCACGAGCTCGCCCG
>JASHQV010000422.1 GCA_030038955.1 Solirubrobacteraceae bacterium | reverse complement strand
CCGAAGGTGATGCGCAACCGCTTCTACCAGACGCCGCACTGCTCCGGCTTCGGCAGCGACTATGCCGGCACCCAGGCAGCGTTCCGTGCCACCAAGGCCGAGGGTGGCTGGGCGGTTGTCAACACGGAGTATTGCTCGATTCACCCCGAGAGCGACGACGCTCCTTTCATCCAGGCAAAGCTCTGGGACCACAGTGACGTGCGCAACCTCAGCCTGCTGGTCGACCGCGCCCACGAGCATGGCTCTCTCGCCGGCGTCGAGCTGAACTACTTCGGTCCTAACCACACCGGCCACGAGCTCCGGCACCCGGCCCGGGGCGTGTCTCAGATCCCGAGCGCCAGGTTCGTGATGCACTCGTGCTACGAGATGGACAAACAGGACATCCGTGAGCTCCAGGGCTTCTACGTGGCCGCGGCTAAACGAGCGCGCGAGGCCGGGTTCGACCTGATCCTGGTCTACGCCGCAGAGACCGTCCCAATCGCCCAGCAGTTCCTGATGCCGTACTTCAACCGGCGCACCGATGAGTACGGCGGCTCGTTCGAGAACCGGGCCCGCTTCACCCGCGAGATCCTCGAGCTCGTCCGCGAGGCGGTCGGTGACGACTGCGCCATCGGCGTGCGGTTCTCGATCGACACGCTGAGTGACGACGGGCTCGGGATCGAGGTCCAGGAGGACGGGGTCCGGTTCATCGAGCACGTCGACCATCTGGTCGATCTGTGGGATGTCCAGGTCGGCCCCCCGAGTCTCCTCGACACGACCGACTCAGTGTCCGCCTCGAGAGTTCGACCGGAGAACTGGCAGAAGCCTTGGGTCGACCAGATCCGTCCTTACACTGCGAAGCCGATCGTGGGGGTCGGCCGCTTCACGAACCCCGACACAATGGTGGCGGCGATCCGCTCCGGGCAGCTCGACATCATCGGCGCTGCGCGTCCGTCGATCGCCGATCCGTTCCTGCCGAAGAAGATCGAAGAGGGGCGGCTCGACGAGATCCGCGAATGCATCGGCTGCAACATCTGCATCGGTCGGTTCAAGCAGGGTGGGGTGCGCCTCGTCTGCACCCAGAACCCAACCGCCGGCGAGGAGTACCGGCGTGGCTGGCATCCCGAGAGGTTCACGCGCGCGAGCAACGCCGACAACGACGTGCTGATCGTCGGGGCCGGACCAGCCGGAATGGAGTGCGCGGTCGTGCTCGGCAAGCGCGGGATGCGCCGAATTCACCTCGTCGAGGCCGCCGAGGACATGGGTGGCACGATGCGCTGGATCGCCCGGCTCCCGGGACTCGGCGAGTGGGGGCGCGTGATCGACTACCGCAAGATCCAGGTCCAGAAGCTGAAGAACGTCGAGTTCATCCCACGCACGCAACTCGACGCGACCGACGTAGCCGAGTATGGGGCCGAGATCGTGGTGATCGCGACCGGTTCGCGGTGGGCGACGGACGGTCTGAACGGGTGGACGCGCAATGTGATCCCCGGGGCCGACGCGAGCCAGCCCCACTGCCTGACGCCCGAGCAGATCATGGTCGAGCAGTGTGAGCCACCCGGCGAGCACGTGCTCGTGTACGACTGCGAGGGGTACTTCATGGGCGCGTCGCTGGCGGAGAAGCTCGCGCGCGACGGCAAGCAGGTCACCCTGGTGACGCCATACAGCACGGTCGGGCCATATCTGGGGTTCACGACTGAGGCGATCCACGTGCACAAGACGCTCGGTGGTCTGGGTGTGGACATGGTCACTAACCGCGTCATCAGGCGGATCGAGCAAGGCGCCATCCTCGGTAGTCCGCTGTCCAGCCCCACCCAATCGGTGGTCTGGGCGGCCGAGAGCATCGTGCTGGTGACTCAGCGTGTCTCCTCCGACGCGATCTACCGCGAGCTGCGGAGCACGCCGGCGACACTCGAGCGCGAGGGGATCGCCGGCCTCTACAGGATCGGCGACTGCATCGAGCCGCGCCTAATCGCCGAGTGCATCTTCGATGGCCACCGGCTGGCCCGCGAGATCGACTCCGATAATCCGGCGAGCCCGTTCGTTGCGGTTCGCGAGAACTTGATTATCGACACCACCGTCGATTCGAACATCACCGTCGCGTCGTGAAGCTGTGATCCCAGTCAGATGCGTTGCCAGCGTCTATGACGAGCTCGAGCTGCGGGCTCACGTCGTTACGAGCTCGGAGCAGGCGCCCATCCGTCCGAGCCCGAGCGCCATCCTGAGCGCGTCCAACGCCACATCCGAGACACCCACCACGCAGAATGCATCCAGCTGCCCGAACTCTCTGAGCTGCTGGAGGAGGCGGTAGCGCCGAGTCGGGGCGATCAGTCGCTCACAACCGTGGTCCCGTCCAGCTCCTCCTGCGCGTAGTCCTCGCGCCGCGGGCTGAAGACGCTCAGATCCGTCGCCGGCTCGGTCCCGATCGTAACCGCCCAGTGCAGCGTGTCGGGCGGGATCACGAGCATCGAGCCCGGACCCACGATTGCCTCCTCCTTCCCGACGACGAACTTCAGCTCGCCTTCGAGCACATAGACGATTTGCTCATGTGAGTGCGAGTGCGGGTTGGGCTCGTGCCCGGGCACGAGCGTCGTGAACGCCAGGGTGGCATTGTCCCCGGAGAACGCGCGTCGGGTCACGCCAGAGCGTGCGATCGTGGCATTCAGCTTCTCGAGTGTGTTGCGCTTCATCAGCTCTCCTGCTCATCCGTCGGTTGCGCCTCAAACGGTGGCGTTGCATAGGTGTCGAACGAGGGGGGGAACTCACGTCCCCACGCACGCGAGGCCTTGTACTGCGACTCGCGCCAGACTGTGGTCCCCTCCGGATCGGGATCAAACACCAGGTATCCACCCGAGGTGACCTCAATTCGGTTACCGCCGGGCTCGTACACGTACAGATAAAACGAGTGGATCGGCGTGTGCTTCGCGGGCCCAGCCTCGATAAAGATGCCATGGTCCTGAAGGAGGTCAGCAGCTCGCAGGACCTCCTCACGCGTGTCGACCCAGAACGCCACATGGTGGAGTCTGCCGCGCACTGGGAGCGGCTCGAGGATATAGATGATCTCGTGCCCCTGGACGGTGGCCGTCAGCCATGCGCCGTATTCGCGTCCGTCATCGAGTTCGATGATCTCCAACGAGCGGTACCCGAGCTCCCGCTCGAGGAACAGGCGACACGCTCTGACGTCAGGCGAGACGAAATTGACGTGCTCGATGCGACGGACACCGATGCCTCGGCCGGTCCGGCGCTGCTGCTGGTTCAGCATCGCCGGGACCAGCTCCGGCGGCGGACGGTAACGCTCGGTCTCGTAGTAGATCTCGAACTGCCGGCCGTCCGGGTCGGTGAACCTAAACGCGGGGCCGTGCCCGAGATCGCCCTGGGTCCAGGCCGTCCCGCGACCTGACCGCTGCAGCGCCGCGACGCGTCGCTGGAGCGCCTCGTCGCTGGAGGCCCTCAGGGCGACATGCCCGAGACCGGAGGTCGGAGACTCGGTCAACTTGAGGCTGTAGCGCTCGTAATCGCCGAAGCCGCGCAAGTAGACGGACGAGCCTGCCTCTGCTTCGCGCTCCATCCCGAGCACCTCCTCGAAGAACACCAGGCTCTCCTCCGGCTTCGGCGACAGCAGCTCTACATGTCCGATGTGGGCCACATCACCGCGTGCTGACATGGCAGGATCATATACGACTTGAGAAATTCGATATTTTCTCCTCGAAGGGCGGTGTCGAGCTGGTGCGGGCGGGACCGGCTCGAAACGGCCGGCGTGCTCGACGTCGCTTGGCTGAAGACCGGCGCCAACAACGATGGCATCTCGATCGATCGTGACCGGTTCCTCGCGGAGCTTGACCGGCTCGCGACCGCGTCCGTCACCTCCCTGATCGCCATGGAATCGACCGTCTCCTCCGACGTGCTGCCGACGCTCAGGGAGGTGACGGACGCGGTCGTCACCGTCGGCAACCCGTACGACGAGCTCTGCGGCGACGTGTGGCATTCCGCCCGCTCCGGCATCGCGCACACGGAAGTGATCGACATCCAGCGCTCACCTGCCCCAGCCCCACTCGGCGAGCTGCGCCCAATCGGCACGCAGCCTCGGTTCCGGGTCCTCTCCGTCGACCAGCTCATAGACCGTCGGGCCGGCGTAGCCGGTATCGCGTAGCGCCTGGGCGACTCCTCCGAAGTCGATCTCTCCTCGGCCGATCTGGGTGTGCGCCCACTGCTCGCGGCTGGCATCGCTGATATGCACGACATCGACCATCGGCGCGAGCTCGCGCAGATCGGCAACGGGATCGCCACCGGCCCAGTAAACGTTCGCGCAGTCGAGTGTCATCCCGAGCTCCGGGACATCGAACTCACGGACCATCGCAGCGACCTCGGCCGATGATTGGAGGAAGCCGTACGGCACTGTCTCGAGCGCGAGCGTGATCCCCAGGCGTTGGGCGAGCGGCAGCAGCTGTTCCAGCCGCCTGCGCAGCAGCGCCTTGGTCTGCTCGTCGGGCATCGGCGCGAGCGGATTCGCGCGCCCGCTGACCATCACGACATTCGGTGCCTCGAGGTCGGAGGCGAGCTCGATCGCGGCCCGGTAATGGCGGTGGGCCGTCTCCCAGTGGTTGATGATCGGGCTGATCGGGTTCATCTCGACGGGATTCGTGGCTACGCACTTGAGCCCGTAGCGGTCGAGCGCCCGCTTGATCGCTCGCCGTTCAGCAGCCCTTACGTCGGAGAGATCAAGATGCTGTGGCGGGGCCGCAATCTCGACTAGGTCGAAGCCGAGCTCCGCGATCGCGTTCAGCGAGTCCTCGAGCGTGCGGTAGTAGACGAATCCGTAGCTTGCGGCCGCAAGGGGCAGTGTCATCCTCTCCTCCGATCGGTCGTCGTCATCCGGTTCGCACCCAGACCGCCTTGACGTTCAAGTATTCGTCGAGCGAGTGGATGCTCATCTCACGTCCCCATCCGCTCATCTTGCAACCCCCGAACGGCATCGCCGGATCGAACTGGTTGTAGGTGTTGATCCAGACGATCCCGGTCCGGATCTCCTCAGCCAAGCGGTGCGCCTTGCCGATGTCGTGAGTCCACACGCCACCGCCGAGACCGAAGTCGGTGTCGTTCGCCCGGTGGATGACCTCGTCGATCGTGTCGAACGCGAGCACCGATGCGACCGGCCCGAAGATCTCGTCGCGGGCGATCAGCATCTTGTCCTCGACGTCGGCGAACACCGTCGGCGCGACGAAGAAGCCGTTGGCAAGTACCCCGTCGGTCAGGCGTGTGCCCCCGGCCACGGCGCGCGCTCCCTGCTGGCAGCCGCTCTCGAGATATCCCGTCACGCGACGTAGCTGCTGCTCGGAGATGATCGGCCCGATCTCAGTGTCCGGATCCATGCTGTCGCCGACCCTCAGCGAGCGCGCGAGCTCCGCGAGACGATCGACGAATTCGTCGTGGACCGCTCGCTCGACGAACAGGCGCGTGCCCGCACAGCAGACCTGCCCGCTGTTCCAGAACACGCCCATGCCGGCGCCAGCGACTGCCTCCTCGAGATCCGCGTCGGCGAGAATGATGTCGGGAGACTTGCCGCCCAACTCAAGCGATACGCGCTTGAGGTTGCCGGCTGCTGCTCGGACGATCTGCTGGCCGGTGACCGACGAGCCCGTGAACGCGATCTTGTCCACGCCGAGGTGCTCGGTCAACGCGACACCCGCGGTCTCGCCATAGCCGGTGACGATGTTGACGACGCCCGGCGGCAGGTCGAGCTTGGCAATCAGCTCACCGATCCGCAACGGGCTGAGCGATGCCTCCTCGGCAGGCTTGAGCACCATCGTGCAGCCGGTCGCGAGCACGGGCGCGATCTTCTCGATCGCTGCCGAGAGCGGCGCGTTCCACGGCACGATCGCGCCGACAACACCCACCGGCTGCTTCAGCGTGTATGCGAAGAACGCATCGGGAATCGAGGGAGTCACCGTCTCGCCGTGGATCTTCGTCGCCCAGCCCGCGTAATAGCGGAGCGTCTCGGCGGCCTCCTCGGCACCGGCATTGAGGCCGGGGCTGATCGGAGCGCCCATCTCGACGATGTCGAGTAGACGCAGCTCCTCGTAGTGCTCGAGCACGAGCTCGGCAAGCGCGAGCAGCACGTTCTGACGCTGCGCAGGTTTGAATCGCTTCCACGGACCCTCGGCTGCGCGCCGCGCGGCGTCCACGGCTCTGTCGATATCCGCCCGATCGCCCTCGGCAAGCTGTGCGAGCACCTCGCCAGTCGACGGATTGATAGTCGCAAACGTCCTTCCAGATGCCGCCGGAAGCCACTCGCCGCCGATCAGCAACCGCTTCGCGGCTCCATCCAGCAACGTTGGGAGCAACTTCTGGGGACCCGCACTCACTGACAGCGTGCTCTCCTTGTCCTCGTCATCTGGCTGGCGCCTCAAGCTCGATCAGCGTCGGCCTGTTCGCTGACCATGCCGTCTGCAGGGCATCGCCCAGCTCGGCGGTCGTTACCGCCACGGCACCGCACCCGCAACCCTCGGCCAGCTGAAGATAGTCGGCCGCCGTCGTGTCGGTCCCGATGCGGGGGATCCGCGCTGCGTCCATGTGGTCCCGGATCTCCTGGTAGCCATGGTTCTGCCAGACGAGGATCGCGATCGGGAGCTGATACCGGGCGGCGGTAACCAGCTCGCCGAGGGTGAACAGCAGAGCGCCATCCCCCATGATGCACAGCACCGGCCGGTTGGACGCCGCAATCTGTGCCCCGATCGCCATCGGCAACGCAGGGCCGAGGGTTCCGAATCCGATCGGAGCCATGTAGGACCTTGGCCCGCCGGCGTCGAGATAGTGATTGGCGACGTTCGCAAGCTGGTTCGAGTCCGCGGCGACGATCGCGTGTCGCGGCAGCGCGGTTGCGATTGCTTCGAGCGCGGGCAGCATCGGATGCGCCTCAGGCCACCACTCAAACGCGGCGCGGAGCGCATCGGCGCGCGCCGACCCGTCGGCCGCTGCCGGCACGGCCGTGCCAATCGCGGAGCACAGCGAACGGAGTGCCTCGTTGGCATCGCCTAGCAGGTTGACGGCAGCAGCCAGCCCAGTCGCTTCGAGCTGATCCGGATCGATATCGATCCGGATCAGCGAGCCGCTCAACTTCGGGCACCGCCCGGCGAAGAAATAATCGGTCTCCGAGAACTCGGTTCCCACGGCCACGACGACGTCGGCGTCCTCCACCGCGCTGATCACCGAAGTGGACGCCAACCGCGCGCCGACGGTGAGCAGATGATCGGTCGGCCCGGTCCCTTTGCCATTGACGGTCGTCAAGATCGGCGCGCCGATCAGCTCCGCGAGGCTGGTGGCTGCCTGCCCGGCGTCCACCGCGCCACCTCCGAGGAGCAACACCGGCTTCGTGGCTGCTCGTAGCATCGTGGCCGCGGCCTCGACCGCGGCGGGCGACGGTACCGGGCGGCCGTTCGAGCCCCGGATTGGGGACGTGGGCTCCGCCGGACTCGCGAGCACGTCGATCGGCACGGCGATGTGGACCGGGCGCGGACGTGCGCAGTCGAATACCTCCCAGGCTCGGTCAAACGCTGCCGGCAGCTGGACCGGATCCTCGATCAGCATGCTCTCGGCGGTGATCGATCCCATCAGCTGCCGCTGGTCGGGGAGGTCGTGAAGTGTGCCCGCGCCCGGTGGCTCGTCGCTGCGGCGCGCACCCGACAGCACAAGCAGCGGCCGCGAGTCGTGAAACGCGTTGGCGATCCCGGTCGCGGCGTTCGTGAGACCGGGTCCACTGATCAGGATGCAGACTCCCGGACGCCCGGCGATCCGGCTGTAGCCATCGGCGCCGAACGTAGCGCCCTGTTCGTGCGCGGTCGAGATGTGGCGGATCGACGACCCGCTAAGGCCCCGATAGAACTCCAGCGTGTGGACGCCCGGGATCCCGAAGACGGTGTCTACGCCGTATTGCTCGAGCAGGTCGATGCAGATCTCGCCGACCGTCGGCATCATCCCGCTGCCATCACGGGCAGCCACGGCGCCAGCAGATAATCATGGTTCGGCCAACATGCTCTTCGTCGCTCCGTCGCGCACACAATCATATATCACAACCGTTTATTTTATAGATGATCTGGACGGATCATATACATCGTTTGACGGGCCCCGATTGATGCCGCGGTCCGGTGAAGGTGAACGGGCGTGCGAAACAGACGCGATGAGCGCATTGGATCTCCCCCCGTGGCGTTCGCCGGGCGGTGTGTCGATATCCGTTTCTCACAGACGGCCGTAACCGTGGCCGTGCCGTGGAATCAATGCTGACTCGACGCAGTGTCTGCAGTGTCACGTCGGCCACTTGGCCGAGGTAGCGTGCACGCGCGAGTGGCTGTGAGGCTCTTGCCTGGATGAAAAGCGATCAGGCGTTGCCCCGCGCGTCGTCAAGGTTGGTGGCCCCGCCACGCTTGACCGTTTCGTCGCGACCGGACGCACTCGGTCAGGATGGAGTCCACGAGCAGCACCTCGTCTTCCCAGCCCGAGCTATTGGACGCGAAGACCTGGTGTCATGCCGGCGTGTCAGCGCCGGAGCTGCGCCAGGCTCGCAGCAGGAAGCCACTTCGCCCGGGCGCCTGGATCTCCACGGGCGCGAACCCCCGCTCGCCGAACAGGCGCTCGAGCTGTGGGCGGGTGTAGTTGAAGATCGGGCAGTGGCCGATCCACTCGTAGCGGAGCTTGCGCACGGGGCCCTTGATCGCCGACCAGGCGGGAAACGAGGCGACGACGCACCCGCTTGCAGCGCACAGCTCGAACATCCGAGCAACAAACGGCGCGGGCTCCGGCAGGTAGTCGAACAGGCCGAGGGCGAGGACGATGTCGAATGTCCCTTCGATCTGCGTCTGGAGGAAGTCATCCAGGATCAGCTCGGTCCGGTCCGAGAAGCCAGCGAGCCGCTCCCGGGCCAGCTCGATCATCGGCGCGGCGAAGTCGATGCCGAGATAGTGAGATGCCCCGGCCTCGAGCGCCAGTTCGCCGATCCGGCCGGACCCGCAGCCGACGTCGAGGACCCGCGGCTCCCGATAGGAGGTGACGGTGTCAACCGCCAGCTGGCGCCGGCGCAACAGGCCAGGGCGCAGCAGGCGGACATCGAGCCGCTCGTCCTCGTAGAGGTCGTCGAAGCGCTGCGCGCCGGTGGTGAACCGCTTACGTACGCGCTGGGACGCGGGTGCTGAGCTGGGCATGGGCCTCTCCATAGGTGATCAGTCGGTGCTCTGCGGCGATCGCCCGCAGCGTATCGGCGGCACGCAGGCGGGCGACGTTGCGCCGCCCCGTGCGCAGCCAGGCTTGGCGACGGCGGGCGACCGTCACGCCCGTGCCAAGCATCGGCCGCAGCGGCTGGGAGTCGAGCTCGTGCGGGTGCAGGTAAAGGCCGCCACCCGCGCCGACCTGCCGCAAACCGCGCAGGACGATCGGCGTCGGCGTGAAGCTCCAGTACGAGGCGCCGCCGACCGGCAGCCGCAGGCGCCCGGCCCGCCACACGGCGACCGGGTACTCCCACAGGTCGCTGCCTGCGATCGGGTGCGGGCTGACCGTGGCCGGTGCGATGCGATCCCGGATCACGAATGAGTCGCACTCGCTCGCGTCATAGGCAAAGCCCTCCCGGACGAGCGCCGGATAGGCCCAGGGAGCTTGCGCCCGGAGGATCGAGAACGCCGGTGCCCGGTAGCCGACCGGCTGCACGCCCGTGATCTGCTCGATCGTGGAGCGCGCCGCGCCGAGGTCGGCGGCGAACTCATCGGCCGTCTGCACGTGCACCGGCAGGTGTTGATCGCCGTGGCATGCGATCTCGTGGCCGGCGGCGGCGATCGTGCGGACCAGCTCAGGATGGGAGCGGCCGGACATCCCGAGCACGAAGAACGTGCAGCGGACACCGAGCGAGTCCAGCAGCGACAGCGTCACATCCGTCTGCCGCGCCAAGGCCGGCCCGGGCTGCGCCCAGCCCGGATCGCCAGCGCGGCGGCGGACGAGCTGGTGCCAGTCCTCGAAGTCGACGCTCAGCAGCAGCGTTCGCTCGGCCAGTCGGACGACCGATGAATTGGGCGCGGTGGCCATCGCTCGAGTGTCCACCGTAGCGAACCACGCCTGCTCGCCTTGCCGTATCTATCGGTCCACGCAGCGTTGCGGGCGTTGCCGATGCGGCGCTACGCCTGCTTGACCTTGACGGTCCAGTCGGCGTGACCCGTGCCGATGCTGGTGTGCACCACCGCGCGCACGGCCAGCGGGTAACCGGTTGCGGCCGGCGGGAACTGGATCGTGTCGCGGTAGATGCCGTTTGCGAAGGGGACGTTCTCCGGCTTCTCGGTGCCGACGACGACGCCGTTGTACAGATACTCGGTGGTCTCGGTGCCGCTCAGCTTGCGGCCGTTCGCGTCGGTGACGGTGACCGTGTAGCTCCAGTTGGCGTTGACGACCGGCGCGTGGTTGGGAGCGGTGAGCACCACATGGACCGGCGGCGTGTACGTCGGCGTCGTGCTGGTCGTCGTGGTCGCCGTCGTCGTCTGAGTCATGGTCGTCGTCTGGGTCGTGGTCGCCGCTGCGGTGCGCCCCGCGGGCGACTTCCGACTCGAGCCGCCGCAGGCGGTCACGGTCAGGGCGAGAACGACGACGCCTACGGCCGCGACGACGCCGCGCTTGGCTGCAGCTCGGTCGGACATAGCTCCAAAGCTATGTGGCCGGCGCTTGTCGTCTATCGGTTGCTCCCCCGGTGATGGTTTCGGGCTTTCCCCGGTTCAGGCTCCGGGCTAGCCCCCGATGCCGTTCGCCGCCGATCCGACCAAGCTCACGTCATGTCCATCAAGCTCACACGTCCAATCCTTGCTCTGCTCCTGCTGATCTGCGCCGCGCTGCTCGTTGCGCCACCCCTCGCGGGCGCCAGCGACGCCAGCATCAGGCGCGTGATGAAGCCGTACGAGCAGAAGTTGACGGTCGACATCGGCTACCTGTCGACCTTCTCGGCCCCGAGTCGGAGCGTTGCGCCAAGGACGCTGCGGAAGCTCTCCGGCATCCGGACCGAGCTGACCGATGCGTCGCACGCGCTCGAGCACCAGAAGGCGTCATCGCGCAACGGCCGCCGCGGGCGGACCGATGTGCTCGAAGCGCTGCGCAACGCGTTGACAGCTACCGCCGACGCGCGCAACAGCGCCCGAGCGGCTCGCGCCGGTCACGGCGTGACCGCCCGCAACGACGTCAAGGCCGAGCAACGCGAGATCGGCAAGGCGATCACGCAGTTCGAGACCGGCGGCCAGCTCCTGCACCTGTCTTGAGGGATTGCGGGCCAGCTCTGCGGACCAGCTGACGGTGGCTGCTCGTGGCGGTCGCTCGCTTTTCCACTGCGACCGTTCGTTCAGCCACAATGGCAGCGTGACCGCCGGACGCGCGGCATTGCCGAGGTGGGCGCGGCGATGGCTGGCCGCGATCGCGGTGCTGGCCGGGATCGCCGCCGCCGC